>JAKFVZ010000642.1 GCA_021732965.1 Reyranella sp. | reverse complement strand
CTGCTGGCCAGTTTCCTGAAGGACGGGCTGATCGGCGGCGTCGGCAGCGTGATCGTGTTCCTGCCGCAGATCGTCATCCTGTTCTTCTTCATCCTCCTGTTGGAGGATCTGGGCTACATGGCGCGTGCGGCGTTCCTGATGGATCGCATCATGGGCGGCGCCGGCCTGCACGGGCGCGCCTTCATCCCGCTGCTCTCATCCTTCGCCTGCGCCATTCCGGGCATCATGTCGACGCGCGTGATCGACGACCGCCGCGACCGGTTGACCACCATTCTGGTGGCGCCGCTGATGACCTGCTCGGCGCGCATCCCGGTCTACACGCTGATCATCGGCGCCTTCATTCCCGACCGCGAGGTCTGGGGCTTCATCGGCCTGCAGGGCCTGGTGATGTTCGGCCTCTACACGGTGGGCATCGCCAGCGCGCTCGCGGTGTCGTTCGTGGTCAAGCGCCTGATCTGGCGCGGCAAGCCCGGCGAGCCGTTCATGCTCGAACTGCCCGACTACAAGCTGCCGCAGGTCAAGAGCGTCGCCATCGGCCTGTGGATGCGGGCCACGATCTTTCTGAAGCGCGCCGGCACCATCATCCTGTCGATGATGATCCTGATCTGGGTGCTGGCCACGTTCCCGCAGCCGCCCGAAGGCGCGACCGAGCCTGCGATCAACTACAGCATGGCCGCCAGGATCGGCACGGCGATCCAGCCGCTGACCGCGCCGCTTGGCTTCAACTGGCAGATCAACGTCGCGCTGATCCCCGGCATGGCGGCGCGCGAGGTCGCGGTCGGCTCGCTGGGCACCATCTACGCGATCAGCGGCGGCGAGGAGGCCACCGACAAGATCGCCCAGGCGCTGAGTTCCCAGTGGAGCCTCGCCACCGCGCTGGCCTTCCTCGCCTGGTACGTGTTCGCGCCGCAATGCGCGTCGACGCTCGCGGTCATCCGCCGCGAGACCGGCGGCTGGCGTTGGCTGTGGGTGACGTTCTTCTACATGCTGGCGCTGGCGTACGTGGCGGCCTTCCTCACGTACCGGATCGCCGTGGCGTTCGGCGGAGGGTAGCGATGGCCAGGGGTCCCAAGCCGCAGCGGCGCACGTTCCGCTACTGGCTGCAGCAGCTCCATCTCTGGGTCGGGCTGATCCTGCTGCTGCCGCTGGTGATGATGGGCATCACCGGCGCCGTGCTGGTCTATGCGCACGACATCGAGCATCTGCTGGGCCAGGGCGATCCGCCGGTGAAGACCGCCGGCGAATGGCAGTCGGCCGCGAAGCTGATCGAGGCGGCCAAGGCCGCGAACAGCGAGCCCGGCCGCATTCCCATCGCGGTGCGCTGGCCCATCGAGGTCGGCGAGCCGGCGGCGGTGCGCCTGTCGCGACCCGGCATGGCCAATGAGCGGCCGCAGTTCCGGGGAGGCCAGCAAGGCGGCCAGCAGGGCGGGCAAGCGCCGGGAGCGCCGGCGCAAGGCCGAGTGCCGACACAGAGTCCGTTTGCCGGCAGCCTGCAGATCCTGATCGATCCGGTATCGCTGCAGGTCCTCCAGACCCAGCAGGCGATGACCGGCTGGGTGCGCTTCTTCCACGACCTGCACGGTCACATCTTCATTCCGGGCGGCGTCGGCCGCGAGATCGTCGGCTGGCTGGGCGTGGCGATGCTCGTGCTGGGCTGCTCCGGCCTTTACCTGTGGTGGCCGAAGCCCGGCCAGTGGAAGGCGGCCTTCCTGGTCCGCCGCAAGGCCAAGGGCCTGCGCCTGAACCGCGAGCTGCATGGCGCGGTTGGTATCTGGTCGCTGGTGATCTTCATGCTGGTGAACTTCACCGGCGTCTATCTGGCCTTCCCGCAGCAGATCTCTGCGGCGGTGAACACGGTCTGGCCCGGTCGCGACATGCGCGCGGCGATGTTCCAGGCCCGTGTCGAGCCGATGCGCGGGACCGCCCCGATGGATGTCGACGAAGCCGTCGAACTCGCCCGGGCGCGCGTTCCCGGCACGCGCTTCCTCAACGCCTTCCTGTCGGTCCGTCCCGACCAGGCGCTGCGCGTCGGCCTCATCCGGCCGGGCCACGAGGAAGGCGCGCCGATCATCACGGTGATCATCGATCCCTACCGCAAGAGCGTGGTCGACGTGTTCGATCCGCAGGCCATGTCGACCGGCGAGAAGATCATCGCCTGGCAGCGCGCGCTGCATTACGGCATCGGCCTGGGCGGCGTTTACAAGTTCCTGGTGTTCGTGTCGGGCGTGATCATCCCGATCTTCGCCGTCACCGGCTTCCTGATGTGGTGGATCAAGCGCCGCAACCGCCGTGCCGGCGAGCGCGCGAGGCAGGCGATCCTCCAAGGTGCGGGCCAAGCGGCGGAGTAGGCCCGGTGACTGCCGCCACGGCCCTATACCTCGCGTTCACCAGGACGGGAGCGGTCCCTTGAAGATGAAGAAGGCGCCGCCGCAGATCAGGGCAAAGCCCACGAGATGGTTCGAGGTGAAGCGTTCGCCGAGATAAAGCACGGAGAAGGCGGCGAACACGACGAGCGTGATCACCTCCTGCATGGTCTTGAGCTCGGCGGCGGAATAGATCGCATGGCCGTACCGGTTGGCCGGTACGGCGAAGCAGTATTCGACGAAGGCGATGCCCCAGCTTGCCACCACCACCAGCCACAGCGGCTTGTCGGTGAACTTCAGGTGCCCGTACCAGGCGAACGTCATGAAGACGTTCGAGATCAGCAACAGGACGATGGGCGTGACGGTGGCCGGCAGGAAGGACATCGAACGGGTTACTCCGGTTTGATCTGCAGCTTCTTGATGAGCGGGACGACCATCTTGTCCTCGGCGTCGAACATCGCCGCGGTCTCCTGCGGCGTGGTCGGATAGGCCTCGGCGGTGAGGTCGGCGAAACGCTGCACGACGGCCGGGTCCTTCAGGACCTTGACCATGGCCTCGTTGATCTTCGCCACGACCTCCGGCGGCATCTTGGCCGGACCGAACAGGCCGGTGAAGGTCGCGAAGGTGAAGTTCTCGAGACCCTTCACGCCGCTTTCCTTGAAGGTCGGCACGTCGGGAAGCTGCGGCACGCGCTTGTCGGACGTGACGGCGATGGCCCTCAGCTTGCCTGACTTGATGTTGCCGATGGCGGCATTGAGCTGGTCGACCTGGGCCGGCACCTGGCCCGCCATCACGTCGATCATGGCCGCGCCCGATCCCTTGTAGTGGACCAGCGTGTACTTGGTGTTGGTGGCCTCGCCGATCAGCTCGATGGCGATATGGTTGGTCGTGCCGACGCCGGAATCGGCGACCGCGAACTTCCCGTCCTTACCCAGGGCTATGAAGTCGGCCAAGGTCTTGATCGGCGAGCTGGGCGGCACGACCAGGACGGCCGGCACGCGCTGGATGTGGGTGATCGGCGTGAAGGCCGTGCGCCAGTCGTAGGGCGCATTTCCGTAGATGGCAGGCACCGCGACCAGCGAGTTGGCCGAGACCAGCAGGCTGGTGCCATCCGGGGCCGAGCGAGCGACGATGTCGCTGCCGATCATGCCGCTGGCACCGGCCTTGTTCTCGACGATGACGCTGACCCCCAGCACTTCGCGCAGCTTATCGGCGATGATGCGGGAGGTGACGTCGATGTTCCCGCCCGGCGCATAGGGCGCCATGATCTTGATGGGCTTGTCGAAAGCCTGCGCGAAAGCCGTTCCCGACCCGAAGGCAAGCCCGGCAAGTGCTCCAATGACCGTTATCAGACGCATGGATTCCTCCTGTTCATGTTTGGGAGGAGCCTAGAAGAACGTCCCCGGCCGCGCAAAGCTCCGATGCCCGCGCGGCCCGCGTTGCGGACGATCAGCGCGTCGGTGGCCGATGCTGCGCCCACGGCCGGGCGGCTTCGAGCAGGGCGCCCATCCGCAGCACGTCGGTCTCGGCACCCCACTTGCCCACGACCTGGACCGAGGTCGGCAGCCCGTCGGCGCCGAAGCCCGACGGGTAGGCGCAGGCGGGATGGCCGGTCAGGTTGAAGGGGTACTGGTAGGAGGTCCAGCCCTGGCGGGTGATGCCGCACTTCACGCCGTCGATCATGACCTCGTCGTTCGCCGCGTCGTGCGTCACGTCGAGCGCGGTGCGCGCGTTGGTCGGCATCACCAGGAAGTCGTAGCGCTCGAACAGCGACTGGATCTTGCGGAACAGAGTCGTGCGGGCAAATTGCGCGTTGCGGAAGTCGGCCAGGGTGAACTTGGCGCCGCGCTCCATGAAGGCGAGCGTCACCGGGTCCATCTGGTTCTGCCACTTCGGCAGGTACTGCGCGCAGAAGACCGCGAAGTTCGCCTGGTAGAGAACGCGGCCCTCGTATTCGATCCAGTCGATCTTGTCGGTGACCTCCTCGACCTCGGCGCCCATCGCCTCCCAGGCGGCGAGCGAGGCGAGGGTGTTGGCGCGCACGTCGGCGGCGACGCGGGGATTGGCGGTGCGCTCGATGTAGCCGATGCGCACGGCGGCAAGATCGGCGCCGGACAGCTTGGGCGAGAGCGGCTTCTGCGCGCTGCCCGACAGGGTCCACGGGTCCTTGTCGCTGGGACCGACCAGTGCGGCGTGCATGATCGCGGCGTCGGTGACGGAACGCGCCAGCGGGCCGGCATAGATGTTGTTGCCGTAGGCGTCGCGCGTGGTGTCGTAGGGCACGGCGCCCAGGGTGGGCTTGAGGCCGACCAGCCCCGAGCCTGGCT
>JAKFVZ010000104.1 GCA_021732965.1 Reyranella sp. | reverse complement strand
CTTTCGCGCTGCCGGACGGCGGTCAGAGACCACCGTTCACGACGAGGCACTGGCCGCTGACATAGTCGCTGTCGGGGCTGCAGAAGAGGTAGACCGAGCCCGCCGCTTCCTCGGGCAGGCCGCCGCTGCCGAGCGGGATCATCTTGTTCATGGCGGCGATACGGCCGCCCTGGACGCCGATCTTCACCGTGCGGCCCTGGACCTCGATCTCGCCGGCCTCGCCTTGGGCAAGCGGCTTGGTCAGGCGCGTCTGGATGTAGCCGAAGGCCACGGCGTTGACGGTGACGTCGTAGCGGCCGAACTCCTTGGCCAGCGTCTTGGTGAGGCCGATGATGCCCGCCTTGCCCGCCGCGTAGTTCGACTGGCCGGCGTTGCCGTTGACGCCCGAGGTCGAGGAAATGTTCACGACCTTGCGGACGACGCGCTTGCCTTCGGCCCGCTCCTTCTCCACGGCGGCGCGGAAGTGCTGCTGGAAGGCACGCAGAACACGGAACGGCGCCGTCAGGTGGACGTCGAGGATGGCGTACCACTGCTCGTCGCTCATCTTCTGGATGACCGAGTCCCAGGTGTAGCCGGCATTGTTCACGACGACATGGCAGTCGCCGAACGCGTCGACCGCCGTCTTGACGATGCGATCGCCGAAGTCGGGCTGGGCGACGTCGCCGTTGCAGGCCACCGCCTTGCCGCCCATCTTGATGATCTCGGCGACGGTCTCCTGCGCCGGCGCATCGTCGATATCGTTGATCACGACGCTGGCGCCGTCGCGCACCAGACGCAACGCGATTTCCTTGCCGATGCCGCGTCCCGAACCGGTGACGATCGCCACCTTGCCATCCATCTGACCCATGTCTGTCTCCTGTTGTTCATGGGAGCGCGCCACTCCAGTGGCGCATCGTGCTCATGAGCGCCACTGGAGTGGCGCGCTCCTCCGAGGTTAGTTCAGCGCGACCGTGGCAGAGCCCTGGAGCGTGTCCTGGCCGTTCTGGTTGGTGCACTTGACCTCGAGATCGACCAGCCTCTCGCCGTCCTTCTCGCGTTTGCCCGTGACCTTGCCGCTGACGGTGATGACGTCGCCGACCCAGGTGATCGAGGTGAAGCGCGTGCCGAGGCCGCGAACCTGCTTTTGCGGCACCCAGCTCGTCACCAGGCGGCCCAGGAAGGCCATCGACAGCATGCCGTGGGCGAACACGTCCTTGAAGCCGAACTTCTTGGCGAAGTCGATGTCGACATGGATCGGGTTATGGTCGCCGGAGCCGCCGCAATAGAGGGCGAGCTGGTGGCGGCTGATCGGCGGCAGGACCAGCGGCTTCAGTTCGTCGCCGACCTTCACGTCGGCAAATTTCGGAGCGGTCGTCATGATTGCCTCCCTCACTTCTTGCCGGCGTCGGGGTTGCGCACGACGGTGACGCCGCGGCCCTTGGCCAGCAGCTTGCCCGCCTGGTCCTTCATCTCCATCTCCTGGACGACGAACCAGAGCGCGCCGCCCTTCTTGTCGTAGATGTCGACGACCTTCTCCTGGCAGGTGACGACGTCGCCGACCACGACCGGCGCGTAGTATTCGAAATGCTGCTCGCCGTGCAGGATCAGGCCGATATCGACGTTGAGCAGGCGCAGGAGCCCGCCCTTGTTGGGATCGTCGGCCTGCAGCGCGCGCAGGAAGGTGAGCGGCGCGGTGATGCCGCGGTAGCCCGCCGCCTTGGCTGCGACTTCATCCGAATAGATCGGATCTTCCTCGCCGATGGCCTTGCAGAACAGCTTGATCTTGCCTGCCTCTACGGCAGCGGTGAACGGCGCGAACTCATGGCCGATGAGCTTCTTGTCGAGCTCCATGAATGTCTCCTCCGGAACGTGTGCAAAGAAAAGCCCTCTCCCCGACTGCCTTGAGCCAGAGAGAGGGCTTCGCGTTTCGTGACTACTCGTAGCGGCCGACGATAGCGACGCTCGAAATGTTCTCGCGCGGCGCGCCGCCGAGATTGTGCGTCATGCCGATGCGCGGGTCCTTGAGCTGGCGGGGGCCGGCCCGGCCCTGCAGCTGCAGGTACATCTCGTAGAGCATGCGCAGGCCCGAGGCGCCGATCGGATGGCCGAAGCACTTGAGGCCGCCGTCGATCTGGCAGGGGATCGTGCCATCGGCGTCGTAGAAGCCGTCGAGCACGTCCTTCCAGCCCTTGCCGGTCTCGGAGATGTGCAGGTCTTCCATGGTCACGAGTTCGGTGACCGAGAAGCAGTCATGGACCTCGAACATCGACACTTCGTCGCGCGGGCTCTTAATCCCGGCCTCTTCGTAGGCTTTCTTCGCCGCGATGCGCGTGGTGTGGAAGTAGCTGCCGTCCCACGAATTGTGACCCGACTCAGAGCCGTTCGAGACGGAGAGCTGCAGCGCCTTGACGCTGACGATGTCCTTCTTGCCGAGCGCCTTGGCGATCTCGGGCGTCGTGACGATGGCCGCGGCCGCGCCGTCCGAAACGCCGCAGCAGTCGAACAGGCCGAGCGGCGAGGCGATCATCGGCGCGTTGAGGATGGTTTCCATCTCGACGGCCTTCTGGAGGTGTGCCTTCGGGTTCTTGGCGCCGTTCTGGTGGCTCTTCCACGAGACGTGGCCGATCGCCTTCTTGAGGTCCTCAGCCCCGACGCCGTGCGCGGTCATGTAGGCGGTGGCGAGCTGGGCGAAGTTGCCCGGCGCCGTGCCGCTCGCGTTCCACAGGACCTGCAGCGGGCCGCCACGGCCGCCCGGCAGGCCGCCGTAGCCGGTGTCCTTGAGCTTCTCGACGCCGACGGCCAGCGCGAAATCGGCCGCGCCCGAGGCGACGGCATAGCAGGCGCCGCGGAAGGCCTCGGTGCCCGAAGCGCACATGTTCTCGACATGCGTCACCGGGATGTTCGGCAGGCGCAGCGTCGTCGACAATGGGATGCCGGACTTGCCGACATGGACCTCGTCGATGGCGGTCGAGAACCATGCCGCCTGGAGCTGGTTCTGGTCGATGCCCGCATCCGCGAGGCATTCCCTGTAGGCTTCGAGCATCAGCTCCTCGGCGCCGCTGTCCCAGCGTTCGCCGAACTTCGAGCAGCCCATGCCGAGAATAGCGACCTTGTCTTTGATACCACGAGCCATTGCAGGTCTCCTTGGTGATGGAAGTTGAACGTTGAACGCTTGAAAGACTGAACGCGATCTAGGCCGGCGCGGCCTTCCAGAAGTAGCGCTTGAAGCCGCCGCGCATGGTGTCGTTGTCGCGCATCCGGAAGGTCATGCGCATCTTGGCGCCGACCTTGACCTGATCCTTGTCGCTGTCGGTGAAGTCGGCCATGAAGCGGCCGCCCTCGGCAAAGGTGATCATGCCGTAATAACCCGGCGGATCCGGCGAATAGACCAGCGAGTCGGCGGTGAACGACATCACCGAGCATTCGAGGCCGGCCATCGCGTAGGGATCCTGGCTGTCAATGGCATGGCAGTTGGGATTGACGCAGACCTGGCTGCGCGGGAACTGCACGGTGCCGCAGACCTTGCACTTGCCGCCGACCAGCCCATAGAGCATGTCGCGCTTGCGCCACAGGACCGACAACGCGGTCTTCTTGTCGAATTCGGCCCGCATGCCCTTGTCGATCGGCAGCATCTCGTTGAAGGCGAGGAACTTCATGTAGTTCTTCTCTTCCTTCCGGCGCGCCATCCAGCCCGACAGGCCCTTGCGCGCGGGAAGCTTGTCCTTCTCGGCCGTGACCTCGAACACCAGGATGTCGACGCCCTGGCCGAACGCCACCACCATGATCTTGTCGCCGGCCTTGGCGGTCTCGAGCGCATCGACCAGCATGACCAGCGCGTGGGCCGCACCGGTGTCGCCGAGCGAAGCGCCCAGCAGGTCGCGCACCGCGCCTTCACCGATGCCCACCATCTTGGCCATCTGCTTCGGCACCGCCGGCATCGGACTCGGCATGATGAAGTGCGTGATGTCCGTGCCCTTCAGCTTGGCCGTGGCGAACGCGGCCTTGATCGCGGGCGGCACGATCTTCGAGTAGCCCTCGTCGCGGATCCAGCGCTCTTCCCAGCCATAGTCGAAGTCCGACTCGTCGCCGCGGAAGTGATCGACGAAATCCATCGACACCGAATGATGGCCGACCAGCTTGGCGATGACGTTCTCGGTGCCGCACAGCAGCGCCGCGGCGCCGTCGCCGTAGTTCAATTCGTTGGCCGAGGCGACGCGGGCCATGCGCTTGTCGGCGGCGGCGACCAGGGTCGGTGCGCCCTCCTTCGAGGCATTGAGGCCGGCGATCAGCGCCGAGGTGCCCGCCTTGAGCGAGCCCCCGACGTCGGTGGCCGAGAGGTTCTGCTCGACGTTCAGCGCCGTGCCGATCACGCCGGCATTCTGGCGGTCCTTGAACGGGTGCGTCGTCGAGGCGAAGTAGATGTTGCGAACGTCCTCGGCCTTGTGGCTGGTCAGGCAGTCGCGCGACGCCTCGACGGCCATCGTGATCGAGTCCTCATCCCAGTTGGCCATCGAGCGCTCGCCCTTGGCGAGGCCGCGCAGGCCCGCGGCGAACCACTTGTTGGCGTCGTAGACGGCCTGACGGTTGAGACGAAGGCGCGGCACATAGGCGCCATAGGCCACGATTCCGACCATCGTTCTCTTCCTCCACCTGGTCCGACCGCAGTCGGTTCATGAACGAGCGTTTATGACTTAGCTCTTAGCGCGCTCGCC
>JAKFVZ010000429.1 GCA_021732965.1 Reyranella sp. | reverse complement strand
CCATCTGGCCTACGCCTTGGGGGTGCGCGCCTGCGTGGTTAAATCCACCCTGACGATGCCGAAGCGGTTCGCATAGCCGGCGCCCCACTCGAAATTGTCGAGCAGCGACCAGACGAAATAGCCTCGAACGTCCGCACCGAGCACGGTCGCTTCTTCGAGCGCCTCGAGATACGCCGCGAGATACGCGATGCGCTCGCGGTCGTCGATGGCGCCGGAGGCATCCGCCAGTTCGACCGCGCCCGCGCCGTTCTCGGTGACGTAGATCGGCAGCCCGTAGCGGTCGCAGGCATCGAGCAGGACGTCGCGAAAGGCGGCGGGGTCGATCTGCCATCCGATGGGCGAGCGCGGCGCGTCAGCCGGCGCGTCGCTCCATGCAAAACCCAGCCTCGACGCGGAATCGGCCCGCGCATAGACCGGCGAATAGTGGTTGATGCCCAGCCAGTCGGCCGGGCGATGGATGCGCTCCAGGTCGCCGTCGCGGCAGAACGGCGCCATGCGGGACGCGATGGCATCGGGATAGGCGCCCCGCATCTGCGGATCCGCGAACGCGCGATTCCAGTAGCAATCGAGCATCCTCGCGGCTGCCCTGTCTTCAGGCGTTGCCTGCACCGGACGCGCCGGCTGCATGTTGTGGATGGCGCCCAACGATGCGCCGATCACGTAGTCGCGCAGCACGTCGATGGCCATCCCGTGCGCCAGGTTGACGTGATGGATCGCCGCGTGATGGCTGGCCGCATCGTCCGCCGCCGGCGGGTGCCAGCCGAAGGCATAGCCGAAAAGGGTGAAAACGCTCGGTTCGTTGAAGGTCGCGAAACGCTTCACGCGATCGCCGAGGCGGCTGGCGACGACGCGCGCGTAGTCGGCGAACCAGCTTGCGCAGTCGCGGTTGGCCCAGCCTCCCGCCTCCTGCAGGGCTTGCGGAAGGTCCCAGTGGTAGAGGCAGACCCACGGCTCGATGCCGGCGGACAGCAAACCGTCGACGAGCCGGTCGTAGAATGCGAGCCCCGCTTCGTTCGGAGATCCCCTGCCGGACGGAAGGACACGCGGCCACGCGATCGAGAACCGGTAGGCTCCGACGCCGAGATCCCGCAGCAGGGCGACGTCTTCGCGATACCGGTGATAGTGATCGCAGGCCACGTCGCCCGTATCGCCATTCTGGATTCGTCCAGGCTGGCGGCAGAACAGGTCCCAGACGCTCTCGCCGCGCCCGTCTTCCCGGGCAGCGCCCTCAATCTGGTACGACGAGGTCGAGGCGCCCCAGACGAAATCCGGGCGCAACGGATCGCGGGGTCTCGGGGAAGGCGTCTTGGAAAGCGTCGGCCGGGCAGCCGGGTCGGCGGCGTGGGTCATGTCGGCCTCACGGTGTGATCGCCACTTTCAGCACGCCGTCGCGCTGATGGGCGAAGAGGTCGTAGGCCGCCTCGATGTCGGCCAGGGCGAACCGGTGAGTGACCAGCGCCTCCAGATTCGCCCGGCCCGACGCAACCGCGGCCATCAGGCGGCGCATGCGTTCCTTGCCGCCCGGGCACAGGGACGTGACGATCTTGTTGTCGCCCAGACCCGCCGTGAAGGCGTCGAGCGGAATGCGGAGGTCGCCCGAATAGACACCGAGGCTCGACAGCGTCCCGCCGGGGCGCAGCACCCGCAGGGCGTTCTCGAAGGTCTGCTGGGTGCCGAGCGCCTCGATGGCGACATCGACGCCGCGCCCGTCGGTGAGTTCGCGGATCGCCGCCACCGGATCGCCCTTGCGGAAATCGATCACGTGATCGACGCCGAGCTTGCGGGCGACGGCCATCCGCGCCGGAACGGTATCGACGCCGATCACGGTGGTCGCGCCCATCAGCCGCGCCCCGAGCGCCGCGCAAAGCCCGATCGGACCCAGCGCGAAGACCGCCACCGTGTCGCCGATCCGGACCTGGCCGCTCTCCGCCCCGGCGAAGCCCGTCGACATGATGTCGGGGCACATCAGGACCTGCTCGTCGCAGAGATTGCCCGGCACCGGCGAGAGGTTCGCCATCGCGTCCGGCACCAGCACGAACTCCGCCTGGCAGCCATCGATTGTGTTGCCGAAACGCCAGCCGCCCGCCGGCTTGAATCCATGCCGGGTGTCCGCCCCGTCCTGCGAATGCTGTCCGCAGAGACAGGCGTAGCTGTGTCCGCTGGGCGTGATCGCGCCGGCAATCACACGCTGGCCTTCCTTGTAGCCTTTCACCTGCGAGCCGAGCTTCTCGACGATCCCCACCGGCTCGTGGCCGACGATCAGTCCCTTGCGGACGGGATACTCGCCGCGAAGAATATGAACGTCGGTGCCGCAGATCGTCGTGGTCGAGATGCGCACCAGCGCATCGGAGGGTCCGACGTCGGGTACCGGGCGTGATTCCAGGACGATGCGTCCCGGTTCGGCAAAAACGGCCGCCATCATCCTGGCCATGACCTTCCTCCGCGTTTCAGGCACAACGATAGTCTCGTGCCGGTCGTGGCGGATTGATCTGCCTCAACCGACCGGAGATCAGGCGACGAGCGCAGCCGATTCCTGCACCTCGTCCGAAGTGGCGGGCACGGCGGCCAGCAGTTCCATCTGCCGCCGGATCTCGGCCTGGTAGTCGGACGAGAACTGCAGGGCCCAGTCCTGCTGGACCTTGTGCAGGTCAGCCGGCGTCCGCGCGCTCATGAAATCCTGGCAGCACTGCAGGTTGCGATTGAGGCGCAGGAAGGCGAACTCGGTCACGCCGCGCTGCCATGCGACGAGCGAATCGCCCGCCGCGGACAGGCCGGGCTCGGGGATGATGGATGACAATGGTGCGGACATGTGGACCTCCTTGGATTGGGGCACCCGTTGCCGTCAGCTGCGAAGGATGGCGGGCTTCACCTCGACGACGCGGAACGGTCTCGCAACACCATCGTGCTCGGTGACGGTGACGTAGTCGCCGACGGTGAACTGATGCCGGTCGAGCTTGAAGATCGGCTCGTCGTCATCCGGGCCGGGCGCATAGGAAAAAACCCAGCCGCCCCGCGTATGGATCAGCGCACCATGCTCGTCGTCGGCGCCGGCCCAGAACCGGCGAACGGTGCAGGCCGCCTTGGCATCCGAGAAGCCCGCCGAGTCGAGATGACCCTTGGCATCCAGGGGGGCCACAAGCTCGTAACCGTGCGCCGCGCTTCCGTTGGGAAACTCGGGCGTCCGGGCAAGCTCCAGTCGAATCTGCTTCAGGTGCATCTGTCATCTCCCTTGTCTCGGCGCGCCCGTCGGGCTCGGATGCGTGACGTTCGGCGAACGATTGTGTCTCACCCCGAAAGCGGACCGTCGTTGATCTGGATCATGGGGACCGGTCGCGCTCCCTCTACCGTGTCGCCGCACCGGGCCAAGCCTCGCGCAGTCCCGCCGCACGAGGTCGGAGGAGCAGGAAATGATGCATCAGCTCGAACCACCGGCTCTCACGCGACTGGGATGGACGCTCTGCGTCCGCCTCACACAAGCCGTCGTCGTGCTTTTCGCGCTGGCCCTTTCGCTGGATGTGCGCGCCGAGCCTGCGGACAACGCGCCGGTCCCCCTGCTTTCGCGGTGCGCCGGCAAGGCCGGTGGCAACGTACGACAGGGCGACCCGGCCTTCATGACGCTCGCGCTCGACGGTCGCCCCTGGATGACGATCGACAAGACCGAAGATGCGGGCTCGCAGGCCATCCTGACGACGATCACGAGCAACGGCTGGGCTAAAAGGCGCGACGGCACGTCGTTCCTCTTTCGCTTCACCTGCGTCCTGAACGCCCAGGGCCAGGCGACGATGTTTCATGCGAGCGCATTGCTGCGGGACCTGGGCGACCGCCTGCCGCCGGCGATCGTGATTAACGGGTCCGCGACCTATCCCTTGAAGGAACCACTGCAGAGAGGCATCGAGTTGCAGCTTCAGTTGCTCGACACCTCGCAGGATCCGCCGGCGATCCTGACCGAACAGGTCATACGAAGTGGCTGGCACCTGCCGCTGGGGTTCTCGCTGCGCCTCCCGGCCGGCCTGTCCCTGGAGAACCGCTCGATTTCCCTGACCGCCCGTGTCGTGCTCGCGCACCGAATCCTGTTCGAATTGGGCGAACCGCGCAAACTGACCCCGGGCGAGCTGAC
The DNA here is from genome assembly GCA_021732965.1 of Reyranella sp. GTDB lineage: Bacteria > Pseudomonadota > Alphaproteobacteria > Reyranellales > Reyranellaceae > Reyranella. Next base: position 581 of record JAKFVZ010000429.1, on the reverse strand, counting down.
ACGGTTCGTCGAGCTGACCCTTCAGCCGGTCGGCGACGGCCGACGCTGAATCACAGCCGGGATCAGCGGGACGGGGCGCCGTCCGGGCCGGGTGTCTTGTCGGGCGGCGCGGTCGCCAGCACCATCCGCACCAGCGCCGACAGGCTGTCGGCCTGCATCTTGGTCATGACGTTGGCGCGGTAGACTTCGACGGTCCGGGCGCTGATGCCGAGATCGTAGGCGATCACCTTGTTGGGCTTGCCGTCGACCAGGCCCTTCAACACGTCGCGCTCGCGCTCCGACAGGAGGGCAAGGCGTGCGCCGATGGCGGAAACCCGGGACTCGTGCTCGCTGTCGCGGGCATGACGCGCCAGCGCGGAACGGATCGCGGCAAGCAGGACTTCGTCGTCGAAGGGCTTCTCGATGAAGTCGACCGCGCCGGCCTTCATGGCCTGCACGGCCAGCGGCACGTCGCCATGGCCGGTCATGACGATCACCGGCAGACGGGGGCGCAGTTCGGCGAGCCGCTTCTGCAATTGCAGCCCGTCCATTCCCGGCATGCGGATGTCGGTGACGACGCATCCGTCCTGGATGTCCTGCAG
>JAKFVZ010000764.1 GCA_021732965.1 Reyranella sp. | reverse complement strand
CTGCCCCTACTGCGCGGTTGGTTGCGGCGTCCTCGTCTACTCGTCGGGCGACGGTGCCAAGGACGGCAAGGCCAGGGCGGTCCATATCGAGGGCGATTCGGACAACCCCATCAACCGGGGCACGCTATGCGCGCGCGGTGCGGCCTCGCTGGGCTTCGCCAACAGCGTCAATCGCCTGCAGTACCCGATGCACCGCAAGCCCGGCTCCGACAAGTTCGAGCGCGTGAGCTGGGACTTCGCGATGGAACGCATCGCGAAGCTCGCCAAGGAAGACCGCGACAAGAACTTCATCGCGAAGAATCGCGACGGCGTCACCGTAAACCGCTGGGTGAGCACCGGCTTCCTCGCCGGCTCCGCCTGCAGCAACGAGGCGGGTTACCTGACCTACAAGGCCATCCGCTCGACGGGGATACTGGGCATCGAGAACCAAGCCCGAATATGACACGGACCGACGGTGGCCAGTCTTGGCCCCACATTCGGACGTGGCGCGATGACGAATTCGTGGAACGACATCAAGAATGCTGATGTCGTCCTGATCATGGGCGGCAATGCCGCCGAGGCCCATCCCTGCGGCTTCAAGTGGGTAACCGAAGCCAAGGCGAACAACGGCGCCAAGCTGATCGTTGTCGATCCGCGCTTCACGCGCTCAGCCGCGGTGTCGGACCTCTACGCGCCGATCCGGCCGGGCGCCGACATCGCGTTCCTGGCGGGCGTGATGCGCTACCTCCTGAGCAACGGCAAGATCCATCAGAAGTACGTCAGCGCCTACACCAACGCGTCCTACATCGTGAAGGAAGGGTTCAAGTTCGAGGACGGGCTTTTCACGGGCTACGACGAGGCGCGCAAGAGCTACGTCGATCGCTCGGCCTGGGAGTACGAGTTCGACGAGCAGGGCATGGCCAAGGTCGACGAGACCCTGCAGAACCCGCGCTGTGCCATCAACCTCCTGAAGGCCCATGTCGAGCGTTACACGCCCGAGATGGTCGAGCGGATCTGCGGCACGCCGAAGGACAAGTTCCTGAAGGTCTGCGAACTGATCGCCTCGACGGCCAACGGCGAGCGTTCGATGACCTCGCTCTACGCGCTCGGCTGGACGCAGCACACGACCGGCGCCCAGAACATCCGCAGCATGGCCATGATCCAGCTCCTGCTGGGCAACATGGGCGTCCCGGGTGGCGGCGTGAATGCGCTGCGCGGCCATTCCAACGTGCAGGGCATCACTGACTTCGGGCTCCTGACCACTTCGACGCCGGGTTACCTCGTGCTGCCGAACGAGCGGGAGGCGACCTACGCCGACTACATGAAGTCGCGCGCCTTCAAGCCGCTCCGTCCCGGCCAGACCAGCTTCTGGCAGAATTACGAGAAGTTCTTCGTCAGCCAGCAGAAGAGCCTGTTCGGCAAGACGGCGACCAAGGAGAACGATTGGGCCTACGACTACCTGCCCAAGTTCGACACCTCCTACGACGTCCTGAAGATCGTCGACATGATGGCGGGTGGCCAGATTAATGGCCTGTTCTGCCAGGGCCTCAACGTCATGATGGCCGTGCCCAACAAGGCCAAGGTCCATGCCGGCCTGGCCAAGCTCAAGTGGCTGGTCGTCATGGATCCGCTGCAGACCGAGACGGCGCGCTTCTGGGAGAACCACGGCGAGTTCAACAACGTCGATCCCAAGTCGATCCAGACCGAGGTCTTCCAGCTTCCGACCACGGCCTACGCCGAGGACGAAGGCACCTTCACCAACTCCAGCCGCGTGATCCAGTGGCACTGGAAGTCGGTGGACGGCCCGGGCGAATCGCGCAGCGACATCGCGATCATCGCCGATTTCCATAACCGGCTGCGCGGGCTCTACTCGAAGGAGGGCGGTGCCTTCCCCGACGCGATCCTGAATACGGCCTGGAACTACGCCAAGCCCGCGCATCCCGAGCCGGTCGAACTCCTCAAGGAGATCAACGGCTATGCGCTGGAGGATCTGCCCGATCCGGCCGATCCCACCAAGGTGCTGCTGAAGGCGGGCCAGTTGCTGCCGGGCTTCGCCGTGATGCGAAACGACGGCAAGACCTCGGGCGGCTGCTGGATCTATACCGGCGTCTATACAGAGGCCGGCAACATGTCGATGCGTCGCGACGCCAGCGATCCCAGCGGCCTCGGCGTGCATCTGAACTGGGGCTACGCATGGCCGGCCAATCGCCGCGTCCTCTACAACCGCGCCTCGGCGGATCCCGACGGCAAGGCCTGGAGCGAGCGCAAGAAGTACATCACCTGGAACGGCTCGCGCTGGGTCGGCGCCGACGTGCCGGACTACGCGCCGACGGTGGCGCCGGACAAGTCGGTCGGTCCGTTCATCATGAACCAGGAAGGCACGGCGAGGCTGTTCAGCCGCGCCGCCATGCCGGACGGGCCGTTCCCCGAGCACTACGAGCCGATGGACGCCTACATCGCCAACCCGCTGCATCCCAAGGTCAACACCAATCCGGTGGTGCGGGTGTTCGCGGCCGATGCCAAGTCGTTCGGCACGCCGGACAAGTTCCCGATCGTGGCGACCTCGTATCGCCTCGCCGAGCACTTCCACTACTGGACCAAGAACGTCCACGACAACGCCGTGGTCCAGCCGGAGATGTTCGTCGAGATGGGAGAGCGTATGGCCAAGGCCAAGGGCATCAAGAACGGCGACTGGGTCGAGGTCTCGAGCCAGCGCGGCATGATCAAGGCGAAAGCGTCGGTTTCGAAACGCTTCCGGCCGATGATGGTCGACGGCAAGCCATGCGACGTGATCGGCCTGCCGATCCACTTCGGCTTCGTCGGTCTCGCCCGGAAATCCTATCCGCTGAACACGCTGACGCCCTCGGTCGGAGACGCCAGCACCAATACGCCTGAATACAAGGCGTTCCTGGTGGACGTGAAGAAAACCACCCCGCCGGCTTCGTCGCCGGCCGTGGCCTGATCGGGGAGGGAACGATGTCAGCTCTGCAAGCTCTCGATCTCCGCCGCCGGTCGGCCTCCAGCGTACCGCCGCCGGCCGCCGGCAAGCCTGCCGCCGTACCGGTCGCGAAGCTGATCGACGTCAGCAAGTGCATCGGCTGCAAGGCCTGCCAGACCGCGTGCCTGGAGTGGAACCAGCTCGACCAGCCGATCGGCTACACCGACGGCAGCTACGACAACCCGACCGATCTGACGACCGCCTCGTGGACCGTGATGCGCTACACGGAGTACGAGCATGGCGACGATCTGGAGTGGCTGATCCGCAAGGACGGCTGCATGCACTGCGACGATCCGGGCTGCCTCAAGGCCTGCCCGGCGCCCGGTGCAATCGTGCAGTACACCAACGGCATCGTCGACTTCATCTCCGATAACTGCATCGGTTGCGGCTACTGCGTTAAGGGATGCCCCTTCAACATCCCGCGCATCTCGCAGGTCACCAGCAAGGCCTACAAGTGCACGCTTTGCTCCGACCGCGTCGTGGTCGGACAGGCGCCGGCCTGCGCCAAGGCATGCCCGACACAGGCGATCTACTTCGGCACCAAGGAAGACATGATCGCCCATGCCGGCAAGCGCATCACCGACCTGAAGTCGCGCGGCTACCAGAATGCCGGCCTCTACAATCCGCCGGGCGTGAACGGCACGCACGTCATGTACGTGCTGCAGCATGCCGACAAGCCGTCGCTCTACGCCGGCCTGCCGGACAATCCGCACATCAGCCCGCTGGTCGGCCTTTGGAAGGGCGTTATGAAGCCCTTGTCGCTGGCCGCCATCGCTTTCGCCGGCGCCTTCGGCCTCATGCACTACGTCACCAAGGGACCCAACCGGGTGACCGAGCACGACGAGGAGAAGGCGGCCGAGCTGGCGGGAACCGATGGGGCCGGGAGCAAGCAGGCATGAGCGAGCACACCAAGCCGGTCAGCCGCTACACCACGGCCGCGCGCATCAACCACTGGATCACGGCGGTGTCGCTGGTCCTGCTGGCCCTGAGTGGTCTCGCGCTGTTCCACCCCTCGCTCTACTTCCTCACCTACCTGTTCGGTGGCGGGCAGATGACGCGCATCATCCATCCATGGATCGGTGTCGTGCTGGGCATCAGCTTCCTGGGCCTCTTCCTGCGGTTCTTCGCGCTCAATTTCTGGAACCGTGACGACACGGTCTGGATGAAGAACCTGGGATCGGTGATCAACAACAAGGAGGAGGGGCTGCCCGAGCTCGGCAAGTACAATGCCGGCCAGAAGCTCGTCTTCTGGGGCCAGTCGATCCTGATCCTGCTGCTGCTCGGCAGTGGCTTCGCGCTGTGGGACACCTACTTCGCGTCCTACACCACCATCGACCAGAAGCGGCTGTCCGCGGTCGTCCATGCGCTCTGCGCCATCGGGGCCATCCTGATCTGGATCGTGCACGTCTATGCAGCGATCTGGGTCAAGGGTACGATGAGCGCCATGACACGTGGTTCAGTCAGCGGCGGCTGGGCATGGAAGCACCATCGCAAGTGGTTCCGTCAGGAAGTCGGGAAGTCCTGAGTTCCGGTCCCGACAATCCGTCCGCTAACTTTGGCGAAAACATCCTCGGCGCTGCCGCCGAGGGCGCGCGCGTGCGCCTGCCCGACCTGGCGACGCTCTTCCAGGTCCGCGCCGCGCGCCTTCGGGCGCTGGCGCCCGGCCACGATCTCGAAGGCTTCCTCCGCCTGATCGCCGCACTCGTTACGGCGCAGCACGAGGCGCTGT
>JAKFVZ010000551.1 GCA_021732965.1 Reyranella sp. | reverse complement strand
GTGAAGGTCATGGACCGCCGTCACGCCGGGAATGCCCAGCAGCGTCTTTTCCAGCAACGTCAGATCGACATGGGGCGGCGTGCCTTCCATCAGGATGTGAACCGCCTCGCGCAGGAGCATCCAGGTCCGCGGGACGATGAAAAGGCCGATGGCGGCACCGATCAGGGGATCGGCGAGCGTCCATCCGGTGAGGAGGATCACGACGGCGGCGATCAGGACGCCGAGCGAGCCCAGCATGTCGCTCATCACCTCGAAGTAGGCACCCTTGACGTTGAGGCTCTCCGACGAACCCGCGGACAGCAATTTCATGCTGATGAGATTGACGATCAGCCCGGCGATGGCGACCGCCAGCATGGGCCCGCCGAGAACCTGAGGCGGATTCAGAAAGCGATCGTAGGCCTCGTAGAGCACGAATGCCGTCACGCCCAGCAGGACGACCGCGTTGGCCAACGCCGACAGCACTTCCATGCGGACGTAGCCAAACGTCTTCTGCGGCGTTGCCGGACGCTCACCGAAGTTGATGGCGATGAGGGCCAGGGCGAGGCCGCCGGCGTCCGTCAGCATGTGGGCAGCGTCGGCAATGAGCGCCAGGCTGCCGGTCACCAGGCCGCCGACCACCTCGACCACCATGAACGAGGCCGTCAGGAAAAACGCCCATTTCAGGCGCGTCTTATGCTGGGCGGCAGCGGATCCGGTCGCCTGCGAGCGGCCCTGCGAACCGTGGGAATGCCCTGCTGCCATGATCGCCTCCTCCGACTCCGCATCTTGTCGGCACCGATAGCCTACCGCTTCAGAAAACCCCGCAGCGCCCGCAGGAATTCATCCGGCCGCTCGACCTGCGGCAAGTGCCCCGCCTCGGAGATCGTGACGAGCCGCGACTCCTCCAGCGTCAGTCGCATCTTCCGCGCGCCGTTCTTGTCGAGGACGGGAGAGCGGTCGGCTTCGCCCCAGATCAGCAGGACCGATCCCTTGGGCGGCGGCACCGCTTCCTCGCCGGACAGGAGCCGGTCGAGAACGCGGTCGACGTCGGCCGCGGTGAAGGCGTCGAGCATCCGGGCGATCTCGGCCGGGACCTTGCTGCGATCGTGGAAGGCGAGCGGGATGACCTCGGGACCGTAATGCAGGCGCTGCAGGTTGCCGCGCGCCAGGGCACGGATCGGCGTCTTGCCGGCGAGCCAGCGCAGCATCTTCGAATAGACCGGCGGCTGGTAGCCGTTGACCAGCACGAGGCGAGCGCAGCGTTCGGGATACCGGCCGGCGAAGCACCAGCCGACGGTGGCGCCGAGAGAATTTCCGACCAGGGTGGCGCGCTCGATGCCGAGTGCCGTCAGCAGTTCGGTGAGCCACGTGGCGTAGGCGCCGAAGCTCGGCAGGCCCTCTTCCAAATGGATCGGCGGCAACTCGGGCGCCACGACGAGATGCGTGCGTTCGAGATCGTCCGTCACGGTCGACCAGTAGGCTTCCGCGCCCGCCCAGCCGCCGTGCAGCAGCACGATTGCCTCGCCGGTGCCGCCGGTCCAGACTCGCGCGGAGCGCTGGCCGAGCGAGATTGTCTTGAGCTCCACGCCGCGCCCCCTGAACCTGTGAAGCGGGAGATATAGAAGATGGCCACGACGCGGAGAACAGCTTTGGTGACCGGCGCAGGCCGAAACATCGGCCGGGCCTGTGTGCTGGAGCTCGCCCGGATGGGCTACGACGTCGTGATCAACGGCTCGTCGGACAGCAAGGCCTGCGAGTCCGTGGCAAAGGAAGCCGCCGCACTCGGCGTCGAGGCGCTGGTCGTCATGGCCGATGTCGGAAGCCCCGAGGAATGCCGGCGCATGACCCGCGAGGCGATCGCGAAGTTCGGCTCGGTAGACGTGCTGGTGAACAACGCGGCCCTGCGGCCGGCCAAGCCGTTCCTGGAGATGAGCGAGGCCGACTGGCGCCGCGTCATCTCGGTCGATCTCGACGCCGCCGTCTGGCTGTCGCAGGCCTGCCTTCCGGGCATGGTGAAGAAGGGCTGGGGGCGCATCGTCAACTTCACCGGCATGAACGCGATGCACGGCTATGCCGGCCGCGCGCCGGTCTCGGTCGCCAAGCACGGCGTGTGGGGCCTCACCAAGGCGCTGGGCAAGGAATTCGGGCCGAAGGGCATCACCGTCAACGCGATCTCGCCCGGCCCGATCTCGGCCGACGTCGAGGACGACGCCGAGTCGAACCACCATCGCCTCGAGACGATGGCCAAGGTCCCGCTCGGCCGCATGGGCACGCCCGCCGAAATCGGCTCGGTGCTTGGCCTCCTGGTCTCCGACGGCGGCGCCTACGTGAACTGCCAGATGATCCAGGTAAACGGCGGCGGGCAGACTTGATTCAAGAGCCAGGTTTCTTTGGAAGCGACTGTTCGACAGAGGGGCCCACCTACTCTTGAGATCAGCTTCCTCACGGAGGCGTCGTATGCCGGAAGGGGGTAGCGACAGGAGCCACAGGCCCGAGGCCGGACTGAGGGCCGATTCGGCCCGCTGTCGCACCGACGTGGCATCGAGTGCGCGTTCAAGTAAGCTGGACTGGGGAGAGAGCACAATGATTCATGTCATCGCCATTATCACCGCCAAGCCAGGCCATCGCGAGGAGGTGATCGGGCACTTCAAGGCAATCGTGCCGGTAGTCCACGCCGAGAAGGGCTGCATCGAGTACGGCATCACGGTCGACGCCGATGCCGGCTCGTTCGCGAAGGTCGGCACCGATACATTCGTCGTAATCGAGAAGTGGCAGAGCATGGACGATCTCAAAGCCCATATCGGCGCTGACGCAGGCCTTCAGATGCTCGCGAAGACCGAGGCGTTGCTGGCTGACCGCGTGGTCCACATCCTCGAGGATGCCTGATCCGAGCGGAGCCCGTTGCGGCCTTTGACCGACGGCGTTGCCTGCCTGCGGTGCATGTCTGTCACTTCATAACCTGGTGCTATACCCTCAGGCCATGTCACCGCTGTCGGCCGAAAGGATGCTCGAGGCATCGGTTGTCGGACATGCGATGACGAACCCAGGAGGACGCATGCCAAAGCTTGCCATCATCGCCACGATCAAGACCAAGCCAGGCAAGCGCGACGAGTACATTGACTACGTGCGCGCTCATGCCAAGAGGTGCCGAGCGACCGAACCCGGCACCCTGGGACTGGAGATCTTCGTACCGCATGAGCAGCCTGACACCTTCATTCTGTACGAACTCTATGCAAACCAGGATGCCTTCGAATCGCATTGGAATGGTGCGTCGCACCAGCAGGTGCGCAAGGAGACGGCCGACCTTCAGCTAGACGTGACCGCCGTGCAGTGCAGTCCGGTGGAGTGACAGACAGGATTGCCGACAGCCCCGACAATGAAACGCAATCGGGCATATGTACTTGAGGCGCAGCTGAAGCGGAAGCCGCCAACCCATGATCGAGGGAGCAGTAGGGTGAGCGGATTGTGCACCAAGGCCCCGACTCGCCTCCTCACCTAACCTCTGCCCTTAGCGGCAGAGAGGAACATGAGGCTCATTCCATCGGCAGTCCGGTGGTCCGCGCGATGGCGCTCCAGCGGTCGACCTCGGCCTTCACGAAATCGCCGAAGGCCGGGCGGCTTTCGAGGTCGATGCGGGCGCCCTGCTCCGCCCAGATGCGCTTGATGTCGGGCTCGGCGAGCGCCGCTTGGACGGCGGCATGGATCGTGTCGAGCGGTACCGCGGGCGTCGCCTTGGGTGCGAACAGTCCGTACCAGGTGCTGACCTCGAAATCCTTCACGCCGGCCTCGGCGAAGGTCGGCACGTCGGGCAGAACGCTTTCGCGCTTCGGGGTCGCAACAGCGAGCGCCCGCAGTTTTCCGGACTGGACGTAGGACGCCACGGTGCTGAGCGGCTGGAACGTCGCATCGAGCTGGCCCGCCAGCAGGTCCTGAAGCGCCGGGCCGCCGCCGCGATAGGGCACGTGCATAAGCCGGACGCCGGTGCGTCGCTGCAGCAGTTCGATGGCGAGATGCGGCATGGTGCCGAGGCCAGAGGAGCCGATGTTGATCGTGTCCGGCGCTTTGCGCGCCGCGGCGAGGAAGCCAGCGAGATCCCTGATGTCGAGCCGTGCTGGATTGACCACAAGGCCGACCGGCACCCGGGCGATGTTGCTGACCGGCGCAAAGTCACGCAACAGGTCGAAGCCGGAATCGGGATAGACGACAGTCGCGAAGGATTGCGCGCTGTTGGCGACCAGCAGCGTGCAGCCGTCGGGCCTCGCCCGCGCCACGACCATGCCGCCCAGCGTGCCACCGGCGCCGCTGCGATTCTCGACCACCACCGGCTGACCCAGGCTCCGGCTGACATGCGCGGCGACGGGGCGCGCGAACGTGTCGTTCGAGCCGCCGGGCGGGAACGGAACGACCCAGTTCATGGCGCGCGGCGGGCGCCATTGCTGGGCGCTCGCGGGAACGACGGCCGTTGCAGCCAGCAAGCCGCCCAGCGTGGCGCGACGCGAAAGCACCATGGTTCACTCCATCTGGACGTTGGCGGCCTTGGCGATGCGGCTCCACCGCTCGGTCTCGCGGCCGATGAAGTTCGCGAAATCGGCCCGGCTCTCGAGTTCGACCCTTGCCCCGTGTTCGATCCAGAGGCGCTTCACCTGCTCCGATCCCAGCGCCTGCTGCACGGCGGCGTGGATGCGGTCGAGGATCGCGTCGGTCGTGCGGGCCGGCGCGAACAGGCCGAACCAT
>JAKFVZ010000292.1 GCA_021732965.1 Reyranella sp. | reverse complement strand
GGCGGCGCCGGCGGCACGATCGGCGTGAACAAAGCCGCCAAGGCGACGCCGGACGGCTACACGATCCTGTTCGCGCACATGGGCACCCTCGCGGTGAACATCGCGCTCTACAAGACGCTGCCCTACGACAGCCAGAAGGACTTCGAGCCGATCGGGCTCGGCGGCACGAACCCGATGGTGCTGGTCGCCAAGAAGGACCTGCCGGCCAAGGACTTCAAGGAATTCGAGGCCTATGTGAAGGCCAACCAGAAGAAGGCGCAGTACGGCATGGCCGGCATCGGGGCCGCCTCGCATCTCGGCGGCCTGATGTTGAACAGCATGTTGAAGGTGGACGTGCTGGAGATCCCCTACAAGGGAACCGGCCCGGCGCTGAACGATCTCGTGAGCGGCCAGTTCGACTACATGGTTGACCAGGCCGTGAACGTGCTGCCGCAGATCAAGGCCGGCACCATCAAGGCGCTGGGCGTCAGCACGCTGAAGCGCCTGCCGCAGTTGCCCGACGTGCCGACGGTCGATGAATCGGGCCTCAAGGGCTACGAGGTCACGATCTGGAACGGCTTCTTCGTCGCCAAGAACACGCCGAAGAACGTCATCGACACGCTTAACAAGGCGCTGGTCACCGCGCTCAGCGACGAAAAGGTGCGCACGCGCCTGATCGACCAGGCCGTCGACCTGCCCGAGCCCAAGGACGCGACCCCCGCAGCCCTTGGCGCGCAGCTCAAGGCTTCGATCGACAAGTGGGTACCCGCCATCAAGGCCGCGGGCGTCCAGCCGCAGTAAGCGTCTCGACAGCCGACGACGAAGGGCCGCCTTATGGCGGCCCTTCTTTTTTGCCGAAAGGAGATCAGCCCGGATTGGCCGCGTTCGACGGCGAAGGAGACTGCTGATCGCGCGGCGGACGCGTCCTTTCGGGGCGCTGTCCATCGGGCCCCCGTGGCGGTTGGCCCTGCTGTCCCATGCGGGGTGACTCGGAAGAAGGGGCCCCGCTACCGTTCGGCAGACCGCCGGCCTTGCCGTGAGACGGCGGGCCTTGCGGTCGGCCCTGGGACGACGGCGCGTGCCTGTCGTCGGTCGCTGACGGTGTGGAAGAAGAGGGAGGTGGCGTCCGGTCCTGCGCAAGGACCGGGGAGGCGGTGAGAGCGAGCGAGAGAAGCGAGAGCGAGGTGACGGTTTTCACCGATGGCATGTAGCTTCCTTGGATCGGGAATCGGCGGTGTCGACACCGCCTTGTCCTCGCTACGCGCCCTGTCGAAGACCTATCCCTCGATTCAATCTGGGCATTCAGGGGGCAATGCCCAGCGCGTCGAAGGCAATCTCCACGGAACGCCGTACGCTGCCGCCGTCATCGCGCAATGCCAGCAGCAGCTTGCGTTCCCACCAGTCGATCTCGACTACGCCGAAGTTCGCCGCGGCGTAGATCGCACCGAGGCGGTTCGGTCCGGCTTCCTTCGCTGCCCAGTAGACCATGTTGAGGCCGCTCGAAGTCGCCTCGTACAGCGGGAAGAGGTCCGCCGGCGTCTCGCTATAGAGCGCGCCGATGTGCCGGTCGCCGGACAGCAGCACGACACCCTTCGCGCCGCTCGCACGGATCGTGTCGATCAGCTTCTGCTTCTCCAGCGGGAAATTGCCCCAGCGCTCCCAGCCATGGCCCTTGGCCAAAATCTGCGTGCTGGACACGATCAGGCGGACTTCGGCGGGCTTGCGCAGCTCGTCGGCGAGCCATGCCCATTGCTCGGCGCCCAGCATCGTCTTGGCGGGATCGGGGTCGGGGAGGTACCGCTCCTTGCCCGGCGCGCCGCGCTGGTCGGTGATCCTTAAAGGTGAGCGGAACCAGCGCACGTCCAGCAGGATCACCTGCACCCGCATGCCCTGGGGGCCGATGATGCGGGCATCGTAGATGCCGTCGCGCTGGCGGCGGATGTCCGTGGTCGCGACGTTCCAGAAATCGAGGAACAGGTCCTTCGATCGCGCCTTGTAGGCAAACTCCACGCCGCCGTCGTTCAGGCCGTAGTCGTGGTCGTCCCAGACCGCGAGGTGGCTGACCGTCTCGCGCAGGCGGGCATAGCCCGGGATGGTCCGCGCGACGTCGTAGGCGCGCTTCAGATTGCCTCCGTCCGCTGTATTGAAGTCGCCATAGACATTGTCGCCGGCGAAGATGAACAGGTCCGGCCGGTAGGCGAGGATGGCCTCCCAGATCGGCTGCGCCATCGACTGGTTCGCGCAGGAACCGAAGGCGATGCGCGACAGCGGCGGGCGGCCCTGCGACAATGCCGTCGCGGGCGCCAGCGACAGGGCCGCGAGGAGTTTGGAAAGCGTCCGTCGTGTGAACATGTCAGCCACCGAAAAACCAGTATCCGCTCTCTAGTTTGCAGGCCGATGAAACGCCACCTGAAACACGCCCTCGAACTCCTGTTCGTGCCGATCGCCGCAGCGATCATGTTCTTCGAAGAGGTGTTGCTCCGCTATCTGGGCCTGGCGATGGCGGCCTTTGCCCGGTTGCCGTGGATCGCCCGCCTGGAAGCCTGGCTGGCGCGCCTGCCGCCCTGGGCGGCGCTGGTTGCCTTCGTGGCGCCGTCGACGCTGGTGCTGCCCGTGAAGTTCGCAGCCTTATGGTTCGCCCTGCACGGCAAGTTCGTCCTCGCCGCCCTATCGATCGGCGTGGGCAAGGTCGTCGCGACGGCGCTGGTCGCGCGGCTCTACAAGGTGCTGCGGCCGACACTGCTACGCCTGTCCTGGTATCTGCGCGCCGAGACCTGGCTGTTCACCTGGCGCGACCGCATCTACGGCTTCGTGCGCGCGCTACCGGTCTGGCAGAAGACGAAGGCCATGGTTCTGCGTTTGCGCCGCTGGCTGTCTGGACTGATGGCCGGCCTCCTGGCGCGTTAGGCCCGCGAGAGGCGGCCACCCAACCGCCGGCCCTCCTGGCGCAGGCATTCCACAAACCGTTCGACCGAAGGTGACGGCGGCATCAGCGCCGGCCGCAGCACGCCAACATGGAACAGGGTCCGCGGGCGCCACGGCACCACGGCCAGGCGTCCGGGACCGAGTGTGCCCGGGGTCAGCGGGTCGGCAATGGTCACGCCCGCGCCCTGTGCGACCAGACGGCAGGCGAACTCGAGCGAATCGACTACGATCTTCGGATGGATGGTGATGCCGTCGGCCGCGAACATGGCCTCGACGTCGTGGCGCAACTGGGTACCGGGACCGAGCACCACCAGGGTCTCCGCCGCAAGGTCGCGGACACCGATGGATCTTCTGGAGGCGAGGGGATGCCCGGTCGGCAACACGACGACCGCCGGCTGGCTAAACAAGGGTTCCGATTCGATCCCGGGGTTGTGCAGTGGCAGGGCGCCGATCCCGAGATCGAACGACTGGTTGGCCACCGCCAGTTCGAGTTCGCGGCGGTGGACGATCGCGACCTCGACCTCGACCTCGGGATTAAGGCGATGAAAGTGCGCCACGGCCGGCGCCAGCAGGCTGGCGGCGAAGCGCGGCATGCTCACGATCCGAAGACGGACCCGCGTGCCGCCCGACACGCGCTGGGCGACGCGGGGCAGATCGTCGACCGCCATCAGCACGCGCCGCACCTCGGCGAAGAAGCTGGTGCCCTCCGGAGTCGGCACGAGGCGCATCCGGTCGCGATGGAACAGCCGCAGGCCGGTGCCGTGCTCCAGCCCCGAGAGCAGGCGGCTTGCCGCGGACTGGCTCATGTTCAGCGACTTGGCCGCTGCGGCGAGACTTCCCAGTTCCATGACGCGCAGGAAGAGGCGGAGGGCCTGGAGCTTCACGTCAGACCTCTTGCAGAAATCGCAACAGCTTGTCTTTGCTTTGCATTTTATACATGAGGGGCCAGATGTCACTCTGGGCTGCCCGTCATCCCGGAGTGACCCATGACCGTTCGCCCGCCCAACATCGTCCTGATTCTGGCCGACAATCTCGGATGGGGTGAACTCGGCTGCTATGGCGGCGGCGTCCTGCGAGGCGCGCCGACGCCGCGCATCGATGCGCTGTCGGAGGAGGGCCTCACCTGCCTCAACTTCAACGTCGAGAGCGATTGCGTGCCGACGCGCTCCGCCCTGATGACGGGTCGCCATCCGATCCGTACCGGGGCGATGCAGTCGGTGCCGGCCGGCCTGCCGCAGGGGCTGATTCCCTGGGAAATCACCATCGGCGAGTTGCTGCAGGGCGCCGGCTACGCGACCGCCTGCTTCGGCAAGTGGCATCTCGGCGACCGCGAGGGGCGGCTGCCCAAGGATCGCGGCTTCGACGAATGGTACGGCATCCCGCGCACCTCGAACGAAGCGATGTTCACGGCGGCACCCGGCTTCGATCCCACCATCGTGCCGATGCCCTACGTGATGGAAGGCGTCAAAGGCGCGCCGGCTAAAAACCTCGCGGTCTACAATCTCGAGCAGCGGCGCCTCATCGACGGCGAGCTCACGCGGCGGACCATCGACTTCATGGAACGCCAGTCGGCGGCTGCGCGTCCGTTTTTCGCCTATGTGCCGCTCACGCAATTGCACTTTCCGACCCTGCCGCATCCGGACTTCTCCGGGCGTACCGGTGCGGGCGACTTCGCCGATGCGATGGCCGAGATGGACCATCGCGTGGGCGAGATCCTCGATGCCATCGACCGCCTCGGTCTGCGCGAGGACACGGTGGTGCTGTTCGGCAGCGACAACGGGCCCGAGTTCAGGCGGCCATGGCGCGGCACCGCCGGG
>JAKFVZ010000062.1 GCA_021732965.1 Reyranella sp. | reverse complement strand
CGGGCCTGTCGCCCTGGAAGATCGTGATCGAAGGCGACAGGATGTATGGCCGCGGCACCGCCGACAACAAGGGCCAGCACACGATCAACATCGCCGCACTCGCCTCCGTCATGCAGGAGCGCGGCGGTTCGCTGGGTTTCAACTCGACCATCCTGATCGAGACCGGCGAGGAGACCGGCTCGCCGGGCCTCGCCGACTTCTGCAAGGCCAACAAGGACGCGCTCAAGGCCGATGCGCTGATCGCCTCGGACGGACCGCGCCTCGACCATCGCCGGCCGACCATCTTCGGCGGCACCCGCGGCACGCTGAACTTCAACCTGAAGCTCACGATGCGCGAGGGCGGCCATCATTCGGGCAACTGGGGCGGGCTGCTGGCCAACCCCGGCATCATCATGGCGCATGCGCTCGCCACGATCACCGACGAGCGCGGCCAGATCAAAGTGCCGGAATGGCGGCCCAAGACGCTGACCCACTCGATTCGCGCGGCCTTGGCCGACGCCCATGTCGACGCGGGCGAGGGCGCGCCCGAGATCAACGAGGACTGGGGCGAGAAGTCGCTGACGCCGGTCGAGCGGGTGTTCGGCTGGAACAGCTTCGAGGTGCTGGCCTTCAAGACCGGCAATCCCGACCGGCCGGTCAACGCCATCCCGCCCAGCGCCATCGCCTACTGCCAGCTCCGCTTCGTGGTCGGCACCGATCCGCACGACATCGTCCCGGCGCTGCGCCGGCACCTCGAGAAGCACGGCTTCGGCCAGATCGAGGTGGAGCAGGCGCGCGACGTCATCATGAATGCCACCCGCCTCGACCCGGAGAACCCCTGGGCAAGGTTCGCCTCCGGTTCGATCGAGAAGACGGCGGGGCAGAAGCCCAACATGCTGCCGAACCTGGGCGGGTCGCTGCCCAACGAGGTCTTCACCGACATTCTGGGCTTGCCGACGGTCTGGGTGCCGCATTCCTATGCCGCCTGCTCGCAGCACGCGCCGGACGAACACCTGCTGGCACCGGTGGCGCGCGACGGGCTGCGCCTCATGACCGGGCTGTTCTGGGACTTGGGCGCTCAGGGCCGGCCGGGGTAAACTCGCACCGATGCTTTCAGCCGACGAGGCCGCCGATCTGATCGAAGCCATCGCGACCCGTCAGGATCGCGCAGCTTTTGCCAGACTCTTCAATCACTTCGCGCCGCGGGTGAAGGCTTTCATCGTGCGCGGCGGCGCAGATGCAGAGGCCGCGCAGGAAGTGGCGCAGGAAGCCCTGATCATGGTCTGGCGCAAGGCCGCCAGTTTCGATCGGACCCGGGCCTCCGCGACCACCTGGCTGTACACGATCGCGCGCAACAAGCGGATCGACCTGCTGCGGCGCAACAACCGGCCGGCCATCGACACCGAGGACTGGCTCGCGGTTTTTGCGCCGGAAGAAGAGGATGCCGACAAATCCGTTCTGGCGGGACAAACGTACACGAGGGTGAAGGAGCTGCTCTCGGGCCTGTCCCCCGATCAACTGGTGGTGATCGAAAAGGCATTTTTCGAGGACAAGACTCACACGGTCATCGCCGAGGAGTTGAAGCTGCCCCTGGGAACGGTGAAGTCGCGCATCCGCCTGGCGCTGGGACGCCTGAGGGATGCCCTGGAGAGAGACGAGTCATGAGCCGACATCCGGCGCCCGAAGAACTGTTACTGGATTACGCCGCGGGTTCCCTTCCGGCCGGGCCGGAACTCGCGGTCGCGCTGCACGTGGCGCTGGATCCGGAGGCCCAGCAGACCGTCGAACGGCTGGGTGCCCTCGGTGGCGCGCTGCTGGAGCGCGAACCCGCCACCGGCATGGGAGCCGGCCTGGACGCGGCACTCGAGCGCACGCTCGCGCGGCTGGACGATGTCCCGGTCGAGCCGAAACCCGCTCCGCCCCGTCGCCGCCACCCGGGCTTCGATTGGGCGCCGGCCCCCCTGGTGCCCCACCTGCGGCCGGGCATGGATTGGCGCCGCGTGATGGGCAAGTTCGACGAGATCCGTCTCGACCTGCCGGGTGACTTCCATCGCGTGTCCCTGCTGCGGCTGGAATCGGGACGCGGCCTGCCCGAACACAAGCATTCCGGCTACGAGTACACGGTCGTCCTTCAGGGTGGCTACACCGACGAAACCGGCAACTACGGCGTCGGTGATTTCGCCGTCGGTCCGGGCTCGGTGCGGCATGAGCCGATCGCCGATCCGGGCGAGCCGTGCATCGCGATGATCGTGGTCGAGAAGCCGATCGTGCTCACCGGGCCATGGGGCCGCTGGCTCAATCCGCTGGTCAGTCGCGGCCTGATCTGAGAGCGTTGACCGCGAAAGGGGTTCCCTTCAGGCTTGAGGCCTGAAAAGGGGACCCCATGTCGCGCATTCCGTACTACGAAGTCGAAAACGCCACCGGAAAGCATGCCGAACTGCTCGGCAAGCTCAATCCGATGCTCAACATCTACCGGATGCTGGCGAACTCGGAGCAGGGCGCCAAGGGCTTCCTGCGGATGGGCAACGGGCTGCTCTATCGCTGCGAACTGAACCCCGTGCTGCGCGAGCTGGCAATCATCCGGGTCGGGCGCCTGAGCCGCACCGCCTACGAAGTGTTCCAGCACGAGCGCATCGGCCGTGAGGTCGGCGTGACCGAGGAGAAGATCGCCGCCCTGCGCGACGCCACCATCGAGGCACCGGCCTTCGACGACAACGAAAAGGCCGTGCTGCGCTATACCGACGACGTGGTGCGCAACGTCCGGGCGTCCGACAAGACGCTGAAGGCGGTGCAGGCCTTCCTGACGCCGGGCGCGCTGGTCGAGCTCACCCTGACCATCGGCTACTACATGATGGTCTGCCGATTCCTCGAATCGATGGGCGTCGATGGCGAGGAAGGCCAGGCCGAGTGGCTCAAGACGGCCAAGCTGTAACGCTGCTTTGCCTCCCCCGTCATCGGGGGAGGTGTCGGCGTCTCGCGGCTTGTAACCAAGCCGCTTCGCCGATGGAGGGGTCAGGAAGTGCACACCAGAACATGACCCCTCCGCCCCGATGACGGGGCACCTCCCCATTTGAATGGGGAGGAGGGATGGAAGACCAGGAGTAGAAGAGATGGCGTACCGCGTCCTGATCGCGCAGTTCATGCATGAGACCAACACCTTCAGCAAACTGAAGACCACGCTGGAGGATTACCGCAAGCGCTGGCTGATCGAGGGCGAGGCGATGGTGCCGCGCTTCACCGGCACGAAGAACGAGGTCGGCGGCTACATCGATTCGGTGAAGAAGTATGGCTGGGAGCCGGTCTGGGCCGCCGCGGCCAACGCCACGCCGTCGGGCAAGCTCACGAAGGAGACCTGGGAGCATATCCGCGACCTGATCCTCGATGCCGCGAAGAAGGCGGGCAAGCTCGACGCGATCTGCCTGTCGCTGCACGGCGCGGCGGTCACCGACACCGAGGACGATGCCGAGGGCGCCCTGCTCGAAGCGCTGCGCGCCATCGTCGGGCCGGACATTCCCATCGTCGCCACGCTCGACCTGCACGCCAATGCGACGGCAACGATGGCCCGTCATGCCAATGCGCTGGTGAGCTACCGTACCTATCCGCACATCGACGGCTACGAGCGCGCGGTCCAGGCGGCGGCGCTGGTGCAGGAGGCGCTGGAGGGCAGGAAGAGCCCGAAGTGCCTGCTGATCCAGCCGGCGATGCTGGACGGCGCCGATCACGGCAAGACGACCCAGCCCGGCCTCATGCGCGACCTGCTGGCCCAGGCCGACGCGTTCGAGAAGGAAGAGGGCATCAACGTCGTCAGCATCCAGGCGGGATTCACCTGGGCCGACATTCCCTACACCGGTCCCTCGATCGCGGTGAGCCATGAGCCGGCCGACGAGAAGCGCGCGAAGGAAGTGGCAGCCGCGATCCTCGACGAGATCTGGAAGCGCCGCGACGAGAACTCCTCGGACTTCCGCCCCGTGTCCGACGCCATCGCCGCGGCCAGGGCCGGCGTCGGCAAGGACGGTCCGCTGGTCGTGGCCGACGGCACCGACAATCCCGGCGGCGGCGGCTACAACGACACGACCCCGGTGCTGCAGGCGCTGATCGACGCGGACGTCCAGAACGTGGCCTTCGGTACCATCTTCGATCCCGGCACGGTGCAGCAGGCGATCGAGGCCGGCGTCGGCGCCGAGATCGACGTCGTGCTGGGCGGCCATACCGATCCCTCGATGGGCGGACCGGTGAAGGCGAAGGCCGTCGTGAAGATGCTGTCCGACGGGTCCTTCAAGAACGACGGGCCGATGAATGCCGGCGTCGAGACCTCGATGGGACCGACCGCGGTGCTGCGCATCGGCGGCATCGACGTGGTGACGATTTCCAACCGCATCCAGACCATCGACTTGCAGGTCTTTCTCAGCCAGGGAATCGATCCCCGGACGAAGAGCGTGGTGGTGGTGAAGAGCGTGCAGCACTTCCGCGCGGCCTACGCGCCGATCGCCCGCGAGATCGTGCTGGTCGATTCCGGCGGCATCTGCTCGCCGGACATCAGCCGCCTCAAGTTCACCAAGCTGCGGCGGCCGATCTGGCCGCTCGACGGCATCAACGATCCCTATGCGGGGCAGCGGCCATGAACGTCCTGCGCGAGGCGCCGCTGCCCGGCGCATCCTTCGGGGCCACGCTGCGGCTCGACGGCGATGCCGCGCGGATAGTGGCGGCGGCCGAGGCCGATCCCGCTGCGCTGCCGGCCGCGCTGGCCGAGGC
>JAKFVZ010000632.1 GCA_021732965.1 Reyranella sp. | reverse complement strand
TCGGGGTGGTGATGTGGGCAACGCGCCTCTCCAGCGCCTCGACCGTGCGGATGACGTCGTACTGCTGACGCGCGCAGGACGGGCAGGAGATGATGTTCACCCCGCGATGACGCAGGTTCAGCGCCTCCAGCATCTCGAAGCCGACGCGCACCTCTTCCTCTGGCTCGGCCGATAGCGAGACGCGGATCGTGTCGCCTATGCCCGCCCACAGGAGCGAGCCCATGCCGATTGACGACTTCACGGTCCCTGTACGAATGCCGCCCGCCTCGGTGACCCCGACATGCAGCGGGTAATCGCAGGCGTCGGCAAGCTGCTGATAGGCCGCAACCGCCAGGAAGACGTCGGACGCCTTCACGCTGATCTTGAACTCGTGGAAATCGTGATCCTGCAGGATGCGCGCATGATCGAGCGCACTCTCGACCATCGCCTCGGGACAGGGCTCGCCATACTTTTCGAGCAGGTCCTTCTCCAGCGAGCCGGCATTGACGCCGATGCGCATGGAACAGCCGTGGTCCTTGGCGGCCTTGACCACTTCGCGCACACGCTCGGCATTGCCGATATTGCCAGGGTTGATCCGCAGGCAGGCCGCGCCCGCCTCGGCCGCCTCGATGGCCCGCCTGTAGTGGAAGTGAATGTCGGCCACGATCGGGACCTTTGCGGCCTTAACGATGCGCGGCAACGCCGCCGTCGATTCCTCGTCGGGGCAGGACACGCGGATGATATCCACACCCGCCTCCTCGCAGCGGCGGATCTGGGCGATGGTCGCGTCGGCGTCCGCGGTCAGCGTGTTGGTCATGGTCTGGACGGTGATCGGCGAATCGCCGCCCACCGGGACGGACCCGACCATCACCCGGCGCGACTTGCGGCGCTGGATGTCGCGGTACGGTCTGATGCTCATGGGAACAATGTAGCGGCGAGGCCTCGCCTCCGCCAGAGAGCCGGCGTCAGCGCGCCTCTGTGATGCGGTAGGCGATCCCGGCCGGGACGACGTAGCTTTCGCCGGCGCGGACATAAGTCTGCGTCAGCACGTCGCCGTTGGGTGCCCGAAGCTCGACCCAGCTGTTGGTCTTCACGCTGATCGGCGTGTTGACCCGCACCGGCAGCGAGGGCTGCGTCGTCGGATCGGGCTGGCGGGCCGTGGCTTCCTCGACCGGCTTCGGCTGGTCGATGCGCGGCGGCTCGATCAGCGCCGGCGGCTGGGCGGCTTGCGCCTGGCCAATGGCCGGGACGTTCATCACGACCGGCGGCGGCGGCGCAGGAACTGCCACGACGACGGGCGGCGGCGCCAGCGGCGCTGCAGGCGCCCCACTGTCGACGCGCTGCGCCGGCCAGACCTGGGCCGGCAGCGAGCCGTTGATGGTGCGGGTCTCCTGGCCCGGGTTGGGGGGCAACTGGGGAATGAACGGATTGGGCGGCGCCGTCGTTTTCGGCGCGGCCGTCACAGCCGGCGCACTCGGCCGTTCCGAGAGCAGGCGGTCCGGCACCGGCGGAACCTTCTCGGCTACGACGGCCTGGTCGCGCGGCATGTAGTGCCACACGCCATAACCGGCGGCGACGACGAGCAGCACCGTGAGGACGGCGAGGCCGATCGGCGCGCGCCTTTCCATGACCGGAAAATCGGCGGGCAGCGTCACCGGACGCTTGATGGGAACGGCGCCCGACAGATGATAGGCGGTCATGACCTTTTCGGGGTCGAGACCGACATGGGCGGCATAGGCACGAAGGAACGCGGGGATGTACGCGGCGCCGGGAAGCAGGTCGTAACGCCCTTCCTCGATCGCCTCGAGATGAGCGCGCCGGATGCGAATGCTCTTCTCGACTTGAGTCAGGTCCAGACCGCGCGCCTCGCGTTGATCGCGTAGGAGTCGACCGACCGCCTGGCCTGGTCCGGCCTCGCGTTCAATCGCCCGCCAGTCAACCTGATCCGGCATTGAATTTCCCTGCTTGTCCCCTCGTCGCGACTCTTAGCAGAGGCCCCATGGCAGGGCAAAAGCGATTCGACTTCGAGTCGCTAAATTTCGATCGCGTGATCGGCGGCGAAGAGACGCAACGTCTCTCGCAAGGGACGATCCGGTTGAGTAAGCGCAGAGCTCATGAAACCAACGGCCTCGTCGAGATCGAGCGAACGAACCATCGCCTTCACGGGGCCAATTGCACCGGGTGACATCGACAACGAACGAACGCCAACCGCAAGCAGCGCCAGTGCTTCGACGGGCCGTCCCGCCATCTCGCCGCAGACGGAGATGTCCACACCTGCCGGGCGCACCTTATTCACTACAAAATGTAGCAGTCTCAACAGGGCGGGGGACAAGCTGTCGTAGCGTCCGGCGAGTCTGCTGTTGCCGCGATCGGCGGCATACAGGAACTGCATCAGGTCGTTGGTGCCCACCGATATGAAATCGACGTGTGGCAGGAGACTGTCGAGTTGCCAGGCCAGCGCCGGAACCTCAAACATGACGCCAACACGCACACGCTCGGGCGATGGCTGGCCACGACGCTTCACACGTTCAAGCTCGAGATCGAGCAAATGACGCGCCCTCAGCAATTCGGAGACCTCTGCGATCATCGGAAACATGATCGACAGGGGACGGCCGCTCGCAGCCATGATCATCGCGCGCAACTGGCGGCGCAGCATCGCCGGCCGGTCGAGGCCGATGCGGATGGCACGCCAGCCCATCGCGGGATTTTCGTCTCCGAACGAGTCGATATAGGGAAGGACCTTGTCACCCCCCACATCAAGAGTGCGGAAAGTCACCGGCCGTCCATCGGCAAGATCGAGCACGCGGCCATAGAGCCAGGCCTGTGCATCGACATCGGGAAACTCCGAACGCACCATGAACGGAATCTCGGTGCGATAGAGGCCCACCCCGTCGGCGCCGGTATCGTCGAGATGCTGCATGTCGATCAGCAGGCCGGCGTTCATGTTGAGCGAGACGCGCGCCTGGTCGCGCGTGGTCGACGGCAGGTCGCGCAACGCCGCGTACTTGCGCCGCCGCTCGGCGCGCGCATCGAGCGCGAGATGGACGGTCTGGAGGATGTCTTCGGCCGGCCGCACCAGGACCTGCGCATTGTCGCCATCGACCACGATCGGATCGCCGGCCTCGACCCGGGCCAGCACGTTCGGCGCGCGGCCGACGACCGGGATGTCGAGGGCGCGCGCCACGATGGCGACGTGGCTGAGCGCCGATCCCTCCTCCAGCACCAGGCCGCGCAGGCGGTTGCGGTCATAGTCGAGCAGTTCGGCTGGTCCCATGTCGCGGGCGATCACGATCATGTCGTCGGGCAACGAGGCAGGATCGACGGCCACCCGGCCGGTCAGGCGCAGCAGGAGGCGGTTGCAGAGATCCTGCAGGTCGCTCAGCCGCTCGCGGATATAGGGATCGGTCGATTGGCCGAGACGCGTCCTGACGTCGTCGAAAGCGCGCTGGACGCCGGCCTCGGCGGTGAGGCCCGAGTCGATCGCCTCGCGCACCCGCTCGGCCCAGCCGCGATCGTCGACGAACATGCGGAAGGTCTCGAGGATCTCGCGCTGCTCGCCCGACTGCATGTCGTGCGCCTCGAGCATGCGGTCGACATCCTCGCGAACACCGCGCAGGGCCTCCAGGAAGCGGACCTGCTCCTGCTCGACATCCTCGGCGACCACGCGCTGGATGACGATGCGGGGCTCGTGCAGCACGGCATGGCCGATCGCGACGCCGGGCGTGAGCTGCACGCCGTCGACGCGCAGCGGGAGCAACCCGATACCGTCGACCTGCTGGACCTCGTTGGGGCTGACGACGTGGCTGGCCGAGACCAGCTCCGCCAGCACCATGGCGATGGTCTGCAGCGTCTCGACTTCTTCCTCGTCGTACTGGCGCCGCGTGCGGTTCTGCACGACCAGCACGCCGAGCACCCTGCCGGCGCGCACGATCGGCACGCCGGCCAGCGAATGGTAGATTTCCTCACCCGTTTCGGGGCGGTAGGCGAACTGCGGATGGTGCTGCGCATCGTCGAGCGCCAGCGGGCGGCCGTGGGCGGCAATGTCGCCGACCAGACCCTCGCCCACCCTCAGCCGCGTGCTATGGACGGCCGACGGGTTGAGGCCCTGGGTGGCGAACAGTTCCAGCACTTCGCCGGCGCGCAGCAGGTAGATCGAGCAGACCTCGGCCACCATCTCGTTCGCGACCAGGCGCACGACTTCGCCCAGAGTCACTTCGACGGACTCGGCACGCGCCATCGTGTCCCGGAGCCGCTTGAGGAGCATTCGCGGTCCGGCCAGGGGAGTTGATCTCTCCATGGTCAGACCGCGGGATGCTTGAGTCGAATGACGACGAAGCTGCGGTCGATGACGCAGGCGCAAACTCGCCAGGCCGCGGCCGCCGACTTGGTCAGGCGGGCGTTCAGGCAAGGCAAATGGGCGAGTGCGGCGTCCATGCGCCGCTTATAGCAAGACCCGCGCCGGACTGCCTACCGGCTAATTCGCAGAGTCCGACTGCACTTTAGGGCCGAAATCTCAGGCTGCGTCCAGTTCATAGGCCGTGTGAAGGGCCCGCACCGCCAGTTCGGTGTACTCGGCGGCCACCAGCACGCTGATCTTGATCTCCGATGTGGAGATGACCTGGATGTTGATCCCCTTGGCGGCCAGCGTCTCGAACATCTTAAGTGCGACGCCTGCATGGCTGCGCATGCCGACGCAGATAACCGAGACCTTGGACACGTTGAGATCGGACTTCACCTCGGCGAACTTCAGCTC
>JAKFVZ010000669.1 GCA_021732965.1 Reyranella sp. | reverse complement strand
GCGTCGTTGCGATTTCGCGGGACATGACCGAACACAAGGACCTGGAGGCGAAGCTCGCGACCCTCGCCAGCCAGGACGGGTTGACGGGCCTTGCCAACCGCCGGCACTTCGACGAGCAACTGCATAACGAATGGCGTCGCGACGCGGGCGACGAAACTCCGCTGTCGCTGCTCATGCTGGACGTCGACAATTTCAAGAAGTTCAACGACCTGTACGGCCATCTGGCAGGCGATGCGTGCCTCAAGGCCGTGGCCCGGGCGATCTCGGCCGAGGCCCGGCGCCCGGGGGATCTCGCGGCACGCTACGGCGGCGAGGAATTCGTGCTGCTGTTGCCGAATACCGACGAAGTGGGCTGTGCCAGCGTGGCGGCGCGCCTGCGCGAATCCCTGGCCAACCTGAACATTCCCCATGCCCTCAACCCGCCGACGAAGCGGGTGACCCTGAGCGCCGGCGGCGCCACGGGCTGGCCGGGCGGAGATGCCGCGAACAACCATCCTTCGCTGGTCGCGGCCGCCGACCGGGCACTGTATGCAGCAAAGCATGCCGGGCGCGACCGTTTCGTGATGTCGGGCCAGGTGGTCGCCTGGCGAGGGGTCGAAAGCGCCTAGATTTCGCCTCCGGCGACCGAGAAAATCGGCCCGTCGAGACGACGTTCGGACTAAACTCCGCCGGCACCGCAGCGACCAGTCAGGCGAATCCAGTCGATGTCCATCGACGTCCTCACGATCTATCTTCTGAACTTCGTGATCGCCTTCGCGATGGCCGGCCTGTGCTTCTTCTCGTGGCTCCATAGCCGCGACATCCTCGGCCTGCGCGGCTGGGCCACCAGCCTCCTGCTGGGGGCGATGGGGTCACTCGAGCTCAGCCTGCGGACGAACAGCTCGCCGCTCTACATGGTCATCATGGCCAATTCGCTGATCGTCGCCGGCTACGCCACCGTCTGGATGAGCGTGCGGCGGTTCAACAGCGGCGAGCGCGGGATCAAGTTCGCCGTCATCCCGACGACGCTGTTCGTCGCCGTCTTCTCCGGTGCCCTCCTGGCCGGCATCGACGTGAACAAGCGCGTCGCGCTCTGTTCGCTCGTGATCGCCATCCTGTCCACGCTGGCTGCCTGGGAGGTTCTCCGCGCCAGGATCACGGAGCCCCTGAGCAGTCGCCTGCCGACGGCGCTCGCGCTGCTGCTGATGGCCCTTTCCATGATCGTGCGCGTGGTCTTCTCGCTGCTGAGCGACGCGCCCGAGGGCGAGACGACGCCCTTCTACGACCCGACCCAGGGCATCACGCTGTTCATCAACACGATCTGCGTCGTGGCGATGACGCTGGGCTTCCTGCTGATGGCCAACGAACGCCTGAGGCATCACTACGAGAAGCTGGCCTCGACCGACCAGCTGACACACCTGCCCAACCGTCGTTTCTTTCTCGAGGAAGCCGAACGCCTGGCCGGCCGGGGCGCCCTCGGCATGGCGCGGGCCTGCGTGCTGATGATCGACCTCGACCACTTCACCAACGTGAACAGGAGCTTCGGTCATGCCGGCGGCGACCAGGCGCTCGTGGCCTTCGCCGATCTGGCGCGCCGGCAGCTTCGTCCCGACGACCTGATCGCACGTTACGGTGGCGAGGAATTCTGCGCCCTGCTGCGGGACGTCGACGAGCTGGAAGCCCTGCAGGTCGCGGAGCGACTGCGGGCGGCCATCGCTGGCCTGTCGATCGATGTCGATGGTCGCGCACTGCGCATTACGACCAGCATCGGCGTGGCGACGCTGCGGAAGACCTGCAGGACGCGATGCGTCGGGCCGACGCCGCGCTCTATCGGGCCAAGGAACGGGGCCGCAACCGGGTCGAGAGCGCGGAAGAGTCGCCGGCCGCCGCCGCTTAGCGCCCGGTCAGGAGCCGCCGCCTTCTGACGACCGGTACAGTCCGGCCTGTGCCATGCGGGAAATCCAGCCGGTGACCCGTTCACCGGGCATCGGCCGGGCGATCAGGAAGCCCTGGCCGTAGTTGCAGCCGAGCGCCTCGAGCGCTTCCCACTGCTCCTGCGTCTCGATCCCTTCGCCCGTCAGGCTTACCTGTTCGCGCCTGGCAAGCGACACCAGCATCGAGACGATGTCCCTGCCCTCGTCGTCGCCGGGCAGGCGGGCCACCAGCCCGCGGTCCATCTTCAGCTCGCTGAACGGATAGTACTGGAGACGACCGAGGTCGGAGTAACCGACGCCGTAGTCATCCATCGAGATCCTGACACCGGCCGCGCGCAACCGTTCCAGCAGAGCGCGAGCCACCACCGGGTCGGGCGCCCGCTCGGTTTCCGTGAGTTCCAGGATCAGCGTGTTCGGGTCGACCTGCCCCGCCTTCAGCAGGGCCAGGATCTCGTCCGCCGTCCGAACCGATCCGAGAAAAAGCGCGGATATGTTCACTGCAATCGACAGGGGCAGCCCTTCCTTGTTCCAGGCGGCCTGCTGTTCGATCGTCCGGGTCAGAACATCCCATGTGAGCTGGATGATGGCTCCGGAGCGCTCGGCAAGACCGATGAACCCCTCCGGTCCGATCAGCCCGTATTCGGGGTGCCGCCAGCGCACGAGCGCTTCGGCACGCGAGAACACGCGATCGCGTATCGAGACGATGGGCTGATAGTGAATCTCGAGCTCTTCGCCGGGAATGCGGGCGAGGTCACGCGCGGCGAGATCGGCGTTGGTGTGGTCCTTGTCGCGCGCCTCCAGCGCGGCCAGCCGTGCCGACAGGGCTGAAAAGGAAAGAGGCTTCGCGAGAGCGCCGACGACGTCGAGGCCGGCGCGAATGGCGCTCTGCCGTATTCCGTTGAGTACATCCGGATCCGTGTTTCCCACCAGGACCGTTCGCGGCCGCCAGCCGGTGCCGAGCGTTTCGATGATCTGCAGGCACTGGGCACGGCCGAGCTCGACGTCGAGGAACAGCCAGTCGAAATGTCGCCCCTGCAGGAAGTCGGGCAGGTCCTCCACCGCGCGGATGGCGCGCACCGAGAAATTGAGCGTTATGGCCCATTCGACCAACTCGGCCCGAAAATCGTCGTCTCCGCTGGCGACGAGCGAGCGGAACCTGCGTGACGCCGGAGGAGCCTGATCAGGGTTGGCCAAACGATATCCTCGAAGCCACGAGACTTACCGTATCGGGCCGATCATGACTGGTGCAAATCTCTGCCGGGCGCAACCCTTCACGCGCGCTTCGCACGCGGGGCTTCCTGGCCTGCCAGGTTCGCAAGCAGCTTGAGACTGGCGGAGTAGTAGTCGTCGTCGTCGCCTACGGTTGCGACCGGCGCGGGGCCCTGGTTGCCGTCGGCAACGAACTTCGTGACGGCGGAAACGGCGACGTAGCCGCCGCTGGACGGGTATGGCGCCACGGCGCCCGTGTCGAGGTCGATCCAGGCCGGCGGGCGACCGCCAAAGCGGGGCGTTCGCCACGCCGTCAGGAAACGCCCAAGGCGCGAGGCCTGGTTGTGCCACGCGAGATAGAGCGGGACGCGAATGGCGTCGAAGCCGAAATAGGGCTTCCAGTCATCGGCCACCCGCAGGACCTGGTTTCCGAACAGAAGCCAGTCGGGCGGCAACCGGTAGTCGCCGAAGGCCGCGTTGTCGACCAGCCACAAACCGTCCGCCTCGAGACGCCGCCAACGCCCCTGATCGCCCGGTTGCGCGGCAAAGTCGTGGAACGCGGGCCAGACATAGTAGGACAGGTTGATCACGTGCCGGTTGCCGCGCACGAACCCCTGCACTCCCGGCAACAGGATCAGCTTTCCCTGCGATTCGATCACCAGCCGGTCGAGGACGGCGGACTGGATCCGCCTGGCCGGCGCCAGCCAGCGCGGCTCGTTCCACTTCGCCGCGGCGCGGATGAGCGCCCAGGCGATCAGTATGTCGCCGTCGGCGGCGTTGTTCTTGTCGGGAACGGGATCGTTCGTATTGGGCGACCAGCGCCACGAGAAGAGGCCGTCGCCACGCTGCAGGGACTTCGACGTCCAATCCCAGATCTTCGCAAAAGTGTCCTTGTCGTCGTAGCTCTGCGCGAACAGCAGGCCCCAGCCCTGGCTCTCGGAGTGGCTGACGTTGTTGTTGCCGCTGTCGATCACGCGGCGGTCGTCGACGATGAAGCGGCGCTTGTAGGTCTGCCAGTTCTGGTCCGCACGCGCGACCGCGGGCAGGAGCGAAAGCGCGGCAAGACCCACGCCCGTCGTCATGAGACGCCGGCGCGAAGCGTGTGGCAGCCGACGATGATCCATGACTAGGCGCCGGACCGTTCGTAGCGAAAGACCAGGGGCGGATAAGGACCGCTGCCCCGTTCGACGAGGCGCATCGAGAGGCCGGATCGCGCCGCCTGCTGGGCGAGCCAGCCCTCCAGCAACGCCTCTAGAATTGCGGCGAACGCCGTCTGTGCCTCGACGCCGTCGAAGCAAGGATAGCCCACGACCACGAACTCGAGCGCCTTCTCGGCCTCGTAGAGATCGACCTGCCCCCAGTCGAGAGTCTGCAGTCCGGCATTCATCGCCGCCTTGAGGTCGGTCAGCGAGTTGCAGATCGGCACGGGCTGTTCGCGGGCGATGGTCGCCCCGACAGCCGCCAGGACGCGAAGCGCCTGTTCGTCGCCCACGACCTGCGACAGCGACGTCCCCAGCGCTTCCATGAATATCCGCCAGTGTGGCGGACTGGAGCGCCGTGCAGCGGCGGCGAGGGTCATCGCGTCGAACGAATTGTTTGCGGGGCGTACAGCCATCGAAGGACC
>JAKFVZ010000670.1 GCA_021732965.1 Reyranella sp. | reverse complement strand
GCCGCCGCCCTGGACGGCATAGGCGCGGCCCGCAGCCGCGGCGGCGTAGCCGGCTTGATCGGGGGCGAGGCCGCCGATCGTGCCATTGTAGTCGTCGACCTTGTAGAGCATCAGCGAGAGGTCGGCGCCGGCCACCTGGCGCATGCGCACCACGACGTTCACGTCGTCGGCGCCGCCCGCAGTCTCCGCGACGGCGACCGCCTGTGCGAGGCGCACCGAGTTGCCGGCTTCGGTGGCGAAGAAGTCGGCAAAGCCGAACGAACCGCTCAGGGTTGCCTGCGTTGCGGTGGCCGTGTCGCCGTTGAAGGTCACCGACACGCTGTCGCCGTTCCCCACGACGGCCTGGGTGAGGGTTCCCTGGCTTTGTCCGTCGAACAGGGCCAGCAGGTCGCCGTCGAAATCCAACTGCAACGACTGCTGCGCAAGCAGGCTGGTCCAGGCATAAGTGCCCGACGCCGCGCTGCCGACATCGGTCGCGGTCGTGCCGGTATCGACGGTGGCGGTCGAGTTCGACGTGGCCGTGGTCTGCAGCAGCAGCGTCTGCGCCGTACCGCTGGTCCAGCCGGTACCGTTCGCGTCGATCAGGCCAGGCGTCGTGTCGAAATAATACTGCGAATGGGCGATCCCGGTCAGAGCGCGGGCGAGCAGAACGCCGTTCGGCGTTCCGAGGCCCGAGACCAGGTCATACCCATCGCCGGCACTGTAACCCTTGTCGGTCGGCGTCACGAGATAGCCATCGACCGAATAGGTCCCGTCGGTCGAGTTATAATAATAGGAGGAGTTGTTGTTGCCGATGGTGATGTCGTTGAAGGATCCCGGCGCGATCACCGACGCGGTGTAGAGCAGGTCGTTCATGAAGCCGAGATTGGGCAGCGACTGGTCCCGGAAGATGTAGTTGAACTGAATGATCAGCGACGCCCACATCGGTGCCGCCGCGCTCGTTCCGCCAACGCCACCCGTGGCGGAGAAGTCCCCGTCGGGCACGAGGTAGTACAGGTTGCCGCCGGCATTCGCCGATACGTCGGGCGCGCCGCGGCCGCTTGCCTGCTCGGAGTCCGACGTGACCGGCGAGAGGCCGTACGCCGTCTGGTACCACGGGGTCGGCTGAGTGACGTCGACGCCGCCGCCGCCGGCCTCGTTGCTCGCATAGCCTTGGATCGTCGTGTCGGCGTTGGAAACGCGGTACTGGTTCCACACGGTCTCGACGAATTGGCCGATGTCGCCGCCCGAGGTCGGCAGCACCTTCATGCCGCCCTGGACGAGTTGCCAGAGCGTGCCCTGATCTCCTGCCAGCGCCCCCGCGGTGATGGTGTCCAGCGTCCGGTCGGTCACGGCGACGGGCTGGCTCGACAACGAAGTGCCGCCGACCACGATGTTGTAGGCCTGCGCCTTCGTGGTATCGCGCACATTGGTGAGGCCATTGGCAACCAGGCCGCTCGATCCGCCATCGCCCGCGGCAGAAACGGTCGTCTGGTTCTTGAGCGCCGCGTCGATGTACAGCTCCCAATAGGCCTTGTGATACGGGGAGTCGGGATGGGGGATCGCTGCGTCTGCGAAGGAGCTCGACGTAACCTCCGGCAGTACCCCGTTCACCCCGCTCCAGATCGCCGCCTGCACGGCGGT
The DNA here is from genome assembly GCA_021732965.1 of Reyranella sp. Lineage (GTDB taxonomy): Bacteria > Pseudomonadota > Alphaproteobacteria > Reyranellales > Reyranellaceae > Reyranella. The sequence goes on along the minus strand of JAKFVZ010000670.1, from coordinate 3,123 downwards.
AAAGACCGTGGCGCCTGCGTTCGGGTACACGGACCCCGAGCCATTGAAGAGCTGGATGTCGGAATTCGGGTTGACTGACGCGGCGACTGCCACGTCCAGCGTGCGCTCCCCGGAATCGTCGTTGAGGTCGTTGAGCTGATTGGCGTTCGGATTGCTGTTCTGCCCATCGATTCCCTGCACCGAAACCTGTCCCGTGCCGGTGATGCTCAATCCCTGAAGATAGCTATCGAGGTTTGTCTGGAACTGCGATCCGTATGGATCCGCCTCCGAAAGCCAGTTCCCGACATTGGGCTCCATCAGGCCGATCGTTCCGGTCTGCACGTCCAGCCCCGCGAGGGGATAGTTGTAGAGCGCCGCAACGGAGGACGGCGCGAGCTGCTGATTGTGTCCTGAATTGCCCTGGCTCTGCGGGCCACTCTCGAGAGACGCCGCCGGATCCGTCGTCAGGTCGCTCGCTTCGGGCACATCCAGGTGGTCGAACCACAAACCTGCAACCCGCCAGTCCGACGGCAGGGTGAGATCGACGTCCCAGTATCGCATGCCGTCGGTGCCGGACTGCTGAAGCACCTCGTCGGTCGGTCCGGAGCCAAAGAGCTTGTTGAACTGCGCAGGGGTGTCCAGCTGCACCCAGATCGTGCGGTTCTCGTAGCTCGACGTGTAGTAGCTGTTGTCGCTGCTGGTACCGTTCGGGATCAGCGTGAAGCCCGCGTCGGTCAGGTCCCGCACGACCTTGTCGTAGTGCGTCTGGTCCGCACCGTACTTCGACCACAGGTCCGGATCCTGCAAGGCCTTCTGGCGGCTGGCCCAGTCGCCGGCCAGCATGGCGGTCGGATCCTCGACCCGGTGCAGCATGATGGCCACGTTGATTCCGCAGGACGTGGCCGGCCCTCCGTCGGTGATGTCGAAAGCCTCCACGGCCGTCGTGGCCGACGTGGTCCGATACCCCACGAACGACATGAAGTCCGACTTTTCGATGACGACGGCATTGTCCATGACGCGGTTGACTCCCCAAGGCTCGCTGGCCCCGACTCGCTCTTCCTCATTAGCAGCGCGGAATACGACTGCAAGGCCACGGGCCGACCTCGGTTCGACGAGGTCGCTCACCGATTTGCTCTTCGAATCTTTTCCGACATCCGGTGCTCGACTGGCGGCATCGGTGCGCGCCGGAACGAAGCGCGCACGCCTGCGTTCTGCCCCAACAGAACAGATGGGACAGGAGGCGTGCCTTGGGCTTGCTCGATGTGTTGACGGGAATGCGCAACGGCCCGCGCGGCGGCGGGCGCGGCATGTCGCCGATCACCATGGCCCTGCTGGGCCTGCTTGCCTACAAGGCGGTCAAGGGTTTCAGCGCGAGCAAGCCCGCGGGGCCGGGCATGGCACCGGCCGGCGGCGGGCTGGGCGACATCCTCAAGGATGCGTTCGGCAACGCCGGACAGGTTGGCCTCGGTTCGATCCTGAACGGCGGGCTGAGCGACCTGCTGAAGCAGTTCCAGGGCGCGGGCAAGTCCGACGTCGCCGACTCCTGGGTCGGGCGTGACACCAATAAGGAGATCGGTCCGGGCGATCTCAGCCGGATCCTGACGCCCGAGCAGGTCGCCTTCCTGAGCGAACGCACGGGGCTCACGCGCGAGCAACTGCTCGCCGGCCTCGCGGCGCAACTGCCGGCAGCGGTCGACGAACTGACGCCGCAGGGCCGCCTGCCGGCACCCGACGAGTTCGACCGTCCTGCCGGCAAGACGGCCTGACGGGGCTGCGCCATGGGCATTCTCTGGATCGTCGTCATCGGCTTCGTCGCGGGCCTCGTCGCCCGTCTCGTCTCGCCCGTTCCCAACAAGCCGGCGGGTTTCCTGCTGACGACCCTGCTGGGCATCGCCGGCGCCTTCGTCGCAACTTTCCTCGGTCAGGCCGTGGGCTGGTATCGCGCCGACCAGGGTGCAGGCTTCATTGCCGCAACGCTGGGAGCGCTGATCGTCCTGTTCATCTGGAACCGGTTCGCGGCGCGCCTACCCAATCTCTGATGCTGTCGATGGTCAGCGCGAAGACGGGGCGGGCTCACGGTCATAGAACTCGACCTGCAGGCGCAGCTTCGACAGCGGCTCGACGCGATGCGTCTGCTGCGGCTGCACCAGGCCCGGCCGATCGGGCGTGAGGATCGTCTCGGTGCCGCTTCCGGCGAGAACGAACTTCAGTTCGCCCTCGAGCACTCGGATCACACCCCACACGCCGTCCTTGGTGCGATGCTCCCGCTTCAGCGCCTCGGGCAGCGTCGTCTCGTCGAACACCGGCGTCGTCCGATAGGGCGCGATCATGCCGCCAGCCTGATGTCGTCGGCATGCTCGGGGTAGGGCGCCGTCGCCGTCGCGGCGGGGCGGCCGGCCAGCACGTCGGCGAAGCCGTGGTTGACGTCGCGGTGATGAGCCTCGTCGGCCCGTACCACCAGCACGACGTCGCGCAGGGTGGCGTCGTCCGGCAGCTTCCAGTAGTGCCGCGCGATGGCCGGCGCCGCCACGTTGGCTGCGCGGCCCTCGTTCAGCTCGGCGAGGAAGTGCGTGTAGCTGATCACCGCCTCCTCCTCGAAGTAACCGACGACGCGATGCGCCGTGCGCGCACTCACCAGGTAGAGCGCGAAGAAGGCGAGGTAGAAGATCCATTGCACGCCCAGGATCACGCAGCGCTCGAACAGCGTGGGCTTCGCCACCTCGATGAAGGTCATGAGGTGCATGCGCTCGTTCTCGGCTTCTTCCATCAGCGTGCGGATCCAGCCCTGGTCGTCGCACATGTTCCTGAGGCAGCGCAGGTGGGTGAGCGTCGCGCCGACCATGCCCGGCACCGCCGCCACGGTCTCCAGCACGATGGCACGATGGCCGTAGCGCTTCGCGAAGAAGGTGTCGGCGCAGAAACGCAGGGTCTTGGTGAATCCGTAGGCCAGCCGGTCGCCGAAGCCGCGCGCCCGGTAGTGAACGGCGAGATCGACGGTGGGAATCTGCGTGCTGGTGTTCATGACACTCTCCTTGCTCAACGTATGTTCGCGAGCGCCCGGCTTCCGAGCGCCAGCTTGAAGTTCTCGGCGATGCGGCCGGCCTTCGCCTGCATCGAGCGCGCGACCGTGGGCGGCATCTCCGC
>JAKFVZ010000095.1 GCA_021732965.1 Reyranella sp. | reverse complement strand
TCCTGCAGGCCAAGCCCGTAGCGTTCCAGCACGATACGACCGCGATGGATCACCAGGATGCCGACGATCACGTTGCGGTCCATGAACGAGGCGACGTCGTGCTCGCGGCCGCCGGCGGTGTAGACCGGTTCGATCTCGCGGCCGCGCGGCAGGTCGCGCGGGTTCGCACCACGACGGATCACGCGATGGGCGAACAGCCTGTCGACGTTGCGGTAGGCATAGGGCTGAACGGAAGGCGGGAGGAGGAGAAAATCCTCACCCCTCGGGAGATGCCGGCGCGGAAGGGCCGTACTCAGGAAAACGCCTTGAAGGTGATGAGGGTGAAGGTGTCCTTCACGCCCGGTAGCGTCTGGATCTCGCTCGTCACGAAGTGACCGATGTCGGTCTTCTCGTCGAGATAGCACTTCATCAGGAGATCGTACTGCCCGGAGGTCGAATAGACCTCCGAGACCTGCTCGACGGCAACGGCGCTGTCGGCGACCTCGTAGGCCTTGCCGAGTTCGCACTTCACCATGACGAAAATTGTCTGCATGAACGCCCTCCGCCGCGACGCGCGATTCTAGCGCGTCGGACGGGCGAGGAAAGCCGGCACGTGATCGCCGAGGCCGAGCGGCGCGGGCGAGTCGTCTCGATCGCGACGATCCTGACGGGGACGTTCCGAGCGATCCGGACGGCGATCCGAACGGGGCTCGCGCGGCGGACGCGCTTCGCGTTCCGGGCGGGCCTCACGCTCGGGACGAGCCTCACGCTCCGGACGGGTCTCACGGGGCGGACGCTCGGCCCGCGGCTCGCGCGGCGGACGCGCCTCGCGCTCGGGGCGCGGCGCCCGCGGCGGGCGTGCCTCGCGCTCCGGACGGGCCTCGCGCTCGGGACGAGCTTCGACTTCAGGACGGGCGGCTTCCGCTTCCGGACGCGGCCCGCGCTCGGGGCGCGCCTCGCGCGGCGGACGACCGCCGCCGGCGCTGCGGCCACGGCTGCTCCCACTGCTGGAACCACCGCGTCCGCGGCCACGGCCGCGCCGGCGCCCATCGGAGGGTTCGAAGGCGAGTTCTGCCATGCCCGGCACTTCGACGCGCGGGATGGTGGTGCCGATCAGCTTCTCGATCGCCTCGACCAGGCCGCCCTCGTCGGGCGAGGCCAGGGTGAAGGAGTGGCCGGTATTGCCGGCGCGACCGGTACGGCCGATGCGATGGACGTAGTCCTCGGGCGAGAACGGAACGTCGAAATTGAACACATGGCTCATGGCCACGATGTCGAGACCGCGCGCGGCCACGTCGGAGGCGACGAGGATCTGGATCTCGCCCTGCTTGAACTTCTCCAGCGTCTCCATGCGCGCGGGCTGGCTCATGTCGCCATGCAGCGCACCGGCGTTGAAGCCGTGCTTCTTCAGCGAGCCCTGCAGGATCGCCACGTCCTTCTTGCGGTTGCAGAAGACGATGGCGTTCTTGATGTCCTGTTCCTTGATCAGGGCCCGTAGCGCCTCGCGCTTGTCCTCTTCCTGCACGACCACGAGGCCCTGGACGATGTTCTTCGAGGCCGAGGCCGGCGGGGCGACCGTCACTTCCTTCGGATTGCTGAGGAAGCGGTCGGCCAGGCGCTTGATCTCCGGCGGCATGGTGGCCGAGAAGAACAGGGTCTGCCGCAGCGGCGGCAGGGTGGCCACGATGCGCTCGACGTCGGGGATGAAACCCATGTCGAGCATGCGATCGGCTTCGTCGATCACCAGGATCTTGACGTCGTTCAGCAGGATGCCGCCGCGCTCGAAATGGTCGAGCAGCCGGCCCGGTGTGGCGATCAGGACGTCGGCGCCGCGTTCGAGAGCACGCTCCTGGTCGGGGAAGCTCACGCCGCCGATCAGCAGCGCCATGTTGAGCTTGTGGTACTTGCCGTAGATTTCGAAGTTTTCGGCGACCTGGGCGGCCAGTTCGCGGGTCGGTTCCAGGATCAGCGAGCGCGGCATACGCGCTTTGGAACGGCCTTCCGAGAGAATATCGATCATCGGGAGGACGAAGGAGGCAGTCTTGCCTGTGCCCGTCTGGGCGCATCCGAGGACATCGCGACCCATCAGGCAGATGGGGATGGCCTTTTCCTGGATGAGGGTCGGCGTCGTGTAGCCCTTCTCGGCTACCGCCTGCAGTACCGGGGCGCTCAGCCCCAAACTCTCAAAACTCATTTAATTTCCGTAGTTTAGTCCATTCTTTCCGCTGGACTTGGAGCGGTCACATAAGGCTCGTGGATCGGGCCGGACCGCTGGGCGGACCCCATATGACCCTTGCAGGGTGTCAAGTCAATGCGACCGGGCGCGGGGCAGCCCGGCGGCAGGATCAGGCCTTGACCTCGATTTCGACGAACACGAACTCGAAATCGTTGGGGTTGATGACGTCGTGTTCGACCCCGGTCTGGCGGGCATAGGACACCCCGGCCCGGAGCGGTGCCGGCACGGTCGCCTTGCCGTCGAAAATGTGCAGTTCGCCAGTCGTGACCGGGACAACGACATAGTCGTGATTGTGGCGGTGCCAGCCGGTGTGGCTGCCCGGCGGAAAGCGCCATTCCGTGACGATCACGCGATCGTTGTCGATCTGGACCGAGGGCCTGGCGAGCGGGCGTTCCTTGTCTGTCATGGGCAAAACCTAATGGGCTCCCGTACCCTTTGGCAGGTGACACGATCGCGCGGGCTGATAATGTGCATATGCACGCAATCGGAGCTTCCCCTGTCGCATCCTCTTCTCACCGCGCCCATCGGCAAGAGCTTGTGGAAGCTGTCGGCGCCCACCACCGCCGTGATGATCGTGCAGACCTTCGTGGCCATCGCCGAGACTTTCATCTTTGGCCGGCTGGGCACAGAGGCGCTGGCGGGATTCGCGCTCGTCTTCCCGCTCATGATGATGATGACCATGATGGCCGCCGGAGGCATGGGCGGTGGCGTGGCGGCCGCCATGGCCCGCACACTGGGCGCCGGCCGGACCGAGGACGCCCGCAAGCTGGTGTTGCACGCGCTGGTCCTGGGGACGGTGCTGGCGCTGCTCTTCACCCTGCTCGCCTGGACAGTCGCGCCCGCGCTCTACCGGCTGCTCGGCGGCGAAGGCCGCTCGCTGGCCAACGCCCTCACCTACTCCAACGTCCTGTTCACCGGTTCGATCTTCATCTGGGCCAACTTCTTCCTGTCGGCCCTGTTGCGCGGCGGCGGCGATGCGGCGACGCCCGGCCGCTACATGCTGGTCTCCTCGATCGCCCAGGTGCCGCTCTCCTACGTGCTGGCGCTGGGTATCGGCGGCTGGCCGGGCATGGGCATGGCCGGGCCTGCGGTCTCCGCGCTGCTCACCTCGGCAGTGTCGGCGCTCCTGCAAGCGCGCGCCCTGTGGAGCGGCAAGCTCGGCTTCGTGCCGGCGGCCGCCGGCGTGCCTCTGCAGGTCCGCCTGTTCTGGGAGATCCTGCGAGTCGGCCTGATCGCCTCCTTCTCCGCCTTCACCGCGAACCTCACCGCCATGCTGGTCACGGGCCTGGTCGGCCGCTTCGGCGCGGCCGCGCTCGCCGGCTACGGCATCGGTGTCCGGTTGGAGTTCATGCTAGTGCCGCTGGCCTTCGGCATCGGCTCGGGCCTGACCACCATCGTGGGGGTCGCCGCCGGCGCAGGCGACTGGCGCCGTGCCGTGCGCGCCGCCTGGATCGGCAGCCTGGTCGCAGGCCTCGGGATCGGCGCCTTCGGCTGGCTCGTGGCGCTCTTTCCCGAAGGCTGGGCGCGGCTGTTCACCGACGATCCCGATGTGATTGCCGCGACCGTGGCCTATGTCACGCGCGTGGCACCGTTCTACTTCGTGTTCGGGATCGGCATGACGCTGTCCTTCGCCAGCCAGGGCGCGGGCCGCATGAAGGCGCCGTTCGCCGCCGGCGTGGCGCGCTTGTTCGTGGCATCGACCGGTGGCTGGTTCGCGATCGAGCATCTCGGCTGGGGTCTGCCGGGCGTGTTCGTCGCCATCGCCGTGGGCATCGTCACCTTCGGCAGCCTGATCGCGGGGCCGCTGCTGGTGCATCCCTGGCGCGGACGGGCGTAGCCCACGCAGATTTTCCCAAAGTAGCCGGCCGATTGAGCTATGACAGGCCGATAGCCTCGGGGAGATTCCGTTCATGGCAATGCCGGCCCTGCCGTTCGTCACCGCCTTCTATGCCGCCCTCACGGGCCTTCTGTGCGTCGTGCTCGCGTCGCTGGTGATCCGCCAGCGCATGCGGCGGCGCATCAGCGTCGGCGACGGCGGCGATGCCGAGATGAGCCGCATGACCCGCGTCTTCGGAAACTTCGCCGAATATGCCCCGCTGGTCCTGGTCCTGCTCGCCCTGCTCGAGATCTGCCACGGACCGCGCTGGCTGGTGCATGCCCTGGGCGCCACCTTCATCGTCAGCCGCCTGGCCCATGCCTATGGGCTTGCCGGCGGAGCGGGCATCAATCCCGGCCGCTCGGCCGGCATCGTGCTCACGCTCCTCACCATCCTCGTGGCGTCGATTGCGCTGCTGGCGATCGTCGGCCGGAAGATCTTTGTCTAGCCCCGCACCCCGAGCTGCCTGAGCGACCTGTCGATCCAAAGCGCACCGATCTTTTCCTGCACGGAGTTCTGGCGCAGGCGCTGGCGCAGGTTGGCGAAGTCGACCAGATCGAGCCGCTGGTCCTGGTTGAAGCAGGAGAAGACAACCGTTTCCTTGCCCGTCTCCGGATCCCTGTGGAGCTGCAGGCACTGGGCGCAGATCTCCTTCATCATG
>JAKFVZ010000097.1 GCA_021732965.1 Reyranella sp. | reverse complement strand
GACCGGAATCGAGGTCCGGGATCACCAGATGGGCGGTGCAACCGCTCAGGCGCACGCCGGCGTCGAGTGCCTGCCGCTGTACGTGCATGCCCTTGAAGGCCGGCAGCAGGGAGGGATGGATGTTGATCAGCCGGTTCGCCCATCGGGCGGGAAACCACGGGCTGAAGATGCGCATGAAGCCCGCCAGCACGACCAGCCTGATGCCGTGCCGTTCCAATTCGCCCGAGACGGCCCGGTCGAAGCTCTCGCGGTCGGGATGGTCCCGATGGGACACGATGGCGGTCGGGATACCCGCCGCGGCTGCGATCTCGAGCCCGGGCGCGTCGGCCCTGTTGCTTACCACGCAGGCTATTTCAGCAGGATAGTCAGCCGCCCGGGACGCTTCGATCAACGCGGCGAGATTGCTGCCGCGGCCGGAGATGAGAACACCGACCTTCAGCTTCGCCATAGGCTTTCGGCATGCTCGACCACGCAGTCGGCTTCGTCGGTCGGCGCCTTCTCGATGATGCCGATTTCGCTCACCGACTCACCGGTCTCCGCGAGCGCCTTTGCGACGCGGGCGGCGTCTGCCTGCGCGACCACGACGATCATGCCCAGTCCGCAGTTGAAGGTGCGCAGCATGTCGTCGGTCGGCACCTGGCCGACGTCGCGGAGCCACCGGAAGACCGGTGGTGCGTTCCAGGTGCGCGCGTAGAGGCGGGCGCGAAGTCCGTCGGGCAGGCAGCGCGGCACGTTGCCCGGCAGGCCACCGCCGGTGATGTGCGCCAGTCCCTTGATGGCGCCGGTGCCGCGGATCACCTGCAGGAGCTGCTTCACATAGATGCGGGTCGGTTCGAGCAGCGCCTGGCCCAGGGTCGCATCCGCGAAGGGAGCGCGATCGGAATATTTCAGTCCGCTGCGCTCGACGACGCGCCGCACCAGCGAATAGCCGTTGGAGTGGGGGCCGCTCGAAGCAATGCCGAGGACAACGTCGCCGGGCGCGATGTCGCTGCGCGGCAGCAGCGCGTTGCGCTCGGCGGCGCCCACGGTAAAGCCGGCGAGATCGTAGTCGCCATCGACGTACATGCCCGGCATCTCGGCCGTCTCGCCGCCGACCAGGGCGCAGCCCGCGCGCCGGCAACCTTCGGCGATGCCGGCCACCAGGCGACGGCCGACATCGACGTCGAGGCGGCCGCTGGCATAGTAGTCGAGGAAGAACAGCGGCTCGGCGCCCTGGACCACGATGTCGTTCACGCACATGGCCACGAGATCGATCCCGACCGTGTCGGGAACGGCGGCCTCGATGGCGACCTTGAGCTTGGTGCCGACGCCGTCGGTGCCGGAGACCAGGATCGGATCGGTGAATCCCGCCGCCTTGAGGTCGAACAGTCCGCCGAAGCCGCCCAGCCCGCCCATCACGCCGGGCCGGTTGGTGCTCCTGGCCAGCGGCTTGATGTGCTCGACGAGGTTGTCGCCCGCATCGATGTCGACGCCGGCGTCCTTGTAGGTGAGGGGGGGCCGATTGTGGCCAGGGGCGTCAGGCTTCAAGCCGGCTTCTTTCATGCTAGATAGGTCGCCGCGAACATAACTAAAAACCGGACCCCCGCAATGCCGATAGGCCGCGTCTTTTCCACGATTGCTGCCGCGCTCCTGGCGGTCCTCGCCGCCAATCTCGCCGTGGCGCAGTCTCCCGGAGGCACCGGCTACGACGTCACGGGTGTCGATGTCGATGTCACCGGCGCGGACGCGGTGCAGGCCCGCGCGCAGGGCATCCGCGAGGCGCGGCGCAAGGCGCTGGGCCTCCTCGTGAACCGCATGGTGTCGGCGGAAGATCGTGCGCGGCTGCCGCAGATTGACGATGCGCAGCTGGAGAACATGGTGCGCGGTGTCGAATTCGTGCGCGAGCGATCGGCGCCCAATCGCTACATCGCCACGCTCAACGTCGTTTTCGCGCCGGATGCGGTGAAGTCGTACCTGGGCGGCACCGGCGCGAGGATCGTCGAGACCGTGCCGCGGCCGGCCCTCGTGATTCCACTCTGGAAGGGGCCTGCGGGTGTCGAGCCGCTGAACGACCGCAATGCCTGGCGCGAGGCCTGGCAGCAACTGGACAGTGCCGGCAGTGCCGTGCCGGTCACCCTGCTGCGGGGCGATCCGACCGATCAGGGCGCGCTCTCGGCGGAACAGGCCTATGTCGGCGACGTCTCGGCGTTGGCGCGGCTGAATGAGCGCTACCGCGCGCCGACGATCATCGTTGCCACGGTCGACGGCGACAAGGCCAGCGGTGGGCTCACGGTCGGCGGCATGCGCTACGATACGCAGACCGGTGCCCGCACCGAGATTCCGCGCATTCCCGTCGCCAGCGCGTCCGACCTGCCGGCGGCCGTGAAGGCGATCCACGCGAAGGCCGACCAGGATTGGCGCAGCATCGGCACGGTGCGCCGCGATTCGCAGGACTCGCTCGACGTGGTGGTGCCGATCCGGGCGCTCGGCGACTGGGTTCAGGTGCGGCAGCGCCTCGGCGCCATCCCGGCCGTGAAGGCGGTGACGGTGAAGACGCTGGAATCCGACCGTGCCGACCTGAAGCTCGATTATTTCGGCACGACCGAGGAGCTGCAACGCACGCTGGCGCAGGCGGGGCTGAGCCTCTCCCAGGAAGCGGGCCGGTGGCAGCTGCAGGCGCGTTAGGCACGCATCAGGGAGTCTGATTGATGGGGCAAACCCTCACGACGGGGCGCTGGATCTTCTGGATCGCGGCGGCCGCGATCTTCCTGGTTTTGTTGTGGCTGTTGAACGACATCCTGCTGCCGTTCGTCGTGGGCATGGTCGTGGCCTATTTCCTCGACCCGGTGGTCGCGCGGCTGCAACGGGCGCGGATGTCACGTGCCATGGCGACGACTCTTGTCACGATCCTGGCTGTCCTCGTCGGCGTCGGTGTGGTGATGGCGATCCTGCCGCCCCTCTTCGGGCAGATCCAGAAGCTGATCGCCAGCGCGCCCGAATACATCGTCAAGGCGATCGGCCAGATCCAGCCGTTCATCGAACCGTTGCGCGACAGGCTCGGGCTCGATCCGCCCAGCTTGCACGACCTGCAGGCCGAGGCGACGCAGTGGGCGGTAAAGGGGCTTGCCGTCGCCGGTGGCGTTGCCGGCGCTGTTGCCCAGAGTGGCTTTGCACTCATCAACCTGCTGGGCCTTCTGTTCATCACCCCCGTGGTGACGTTCTACCTGCTGCGTGACTGGGAGAAGGTGCTGGCGGCGATCGACAGCGCATTGCCGCTCGACCATGCCGACACGATCCGGAAACTGACGCGCGAATCCGACGCCGCCATCGCGGGCTACCTGCGCGGCCAGGCGCTGGTCTGCCTCGCCCTGGGGACATTCTACGGCATCGGCCTGACGCTGGTGGGCCTGCAATTCGGCCTGGTCATCGGCCTGATCGCCGGCGCGATCTCGTTCATTCCCTTCGTCGGCACCTTCGTGGGCGCGGTCATGGCGCTGGGCATGGCCCTGGCGCAGTTTCCGCCCGAATGGATCGGAGTTGTGAAGGTCGCTGCGGTGTTCATCGTGGGCCAGATGCTCGAAGGCAACTTCCTCTCGCCCAAGCTGGTCGGCGACCGCGTCGGTCTCCATCCGGTCTGGATCATGTTTGCGCTGCTCGCCGGCGGCTCGCTGTTCGGCTTCACCGGCGTGCTCATCGCCGTTCCGGTGGCCGCGGTCCTCGGGGTGATCGTGCGGCACTTTTTGGCGCGCTATCGCGAGAGCGATCTCTATCGCGGTAGCGCGAACGGGTGAGGCGGCCCTTGGCCAACCAGCTCATCCTGGACCTCGCGCTGCCCCCGCCGACCTATGCGCGGGAGGATTTCGTCGTGGCCGAGGGCAACAGCGAGGCGCTGGCCTGGATCGAGCGCTGGCCGGACTGGCCGGCGCCCGCCTTGTCGCTGAACGGCCCGTCCGGATGCGGCAAGACCCATCTGGGGCGCATCTGGGCGGCGCGCAGCCATGCGGTCGTGATGGACGGAAGCGACCTCGACGGGAAGAGCGTGCCCGACCTCACGGACCTCGCGGCCGCCTCGCCGGCGATCGTCATCGAGCATGCCGAGCGAGCGCCCGAGCGCGGGCTCTTCCATCTCTACAATCTCATGCGCGAGCGCGGCGGCTTCCTGCTGCTCGTCTCGCCGGAGCCGCCCGCGCGCTGGTCGATCGCCCTGCCGGATCTCGCTTCCCGGCTGCGCGCGGCACCGTCTGTCTCGGTCTCGCCGCCCGACGACGAACTGCTGGGCTCGATCATCCTGAAGCAGCTGGCGGACCGCCAATTGCACGCGGGCGCCGGGGTCGTGCAGTATCTCGTCTCGCACATGGAGCGTTCGGCCGAAGCGGCGCGCCACGTCGTCGCCGCGCTCGACCGGCGGGCGCTGACGGAGCGGCGCGAGATCGATCGCCGGCTGGCGGCGGACGTGCTGGCGGATTTCGCCGGCGCGGCATGAAGGGGAGGAAGGCGATGACGACGATGAAGACGATGAAGACGATGAAGACGATGAAGACGATTCTGTCGGCTCTGGCGCTCAGCTTCGCGGCCTCGGCCGCCTCGGCGCAGCAGGGAAGCGTGATGGGGACCTGGCTCTCTGAATCGGGTGTGGCTCAGATCAGGATTGCTCCCTGTCCGGACGCCGCGGCGGGGCCGATCTGCGGCTTCGTCGTCAATCTCGTCAATCCCAAGGGACCGGATGGCGTAGCGGTGACGCCGGACGCCGCCACGGATTTCCGCAACGAGAATCCTTC
>JAKFVZ010000224.1 GCA_021732965.1 Reyranella sp. | reverse complement strand
CTATGAACGTGCACGCCGCGGCGTGCACGTTCATAGGGCGGAAGCTTCGAGACTTCCTGGCCGTCGACCTGGATGCTGCCCGAGCCGATGGACTGCATGCCGGAGATGGCGCGCAGCAGGCTGGTCTTGCCGACACCGTTGCGGCCGAGCAGGCAGGTCACGCGGCCGATCGTGGCCGCCAGCGACACGCCGCGCAGCGCCTGGGCCGCGCCGTAGTAGAGATTGACGTTCTGGACAGTCAGCACGATCAGCGCCCCAGATAGACTTCGACGACGCGCGGATCGGCGCTGACCTGGTCGAGCGATCCCTCGGCCAGGGTCGAGCCTTCGTGCAGCACCGTCACCTTGACGCCGAGCGCGCGCACGAAGCTCATGTCGTGCTCGACCACGACGACCGAATGGGACTTGTTGACCTCGCGCAACACCTGCGCGGTGGTTTCGGTCTCGACGTCGGTCATGCCCGCGACCGGCTCGTCGACCAGCATCAGCTTGGGATTCTGGGCCAGCAGCATGCCAATCTCCAGCCACTGCTTCTGGCCATGGCTCAGCCGGGCGCCCAGCATGTGCTGCTGCGGGCCCATGCGGATGATCGAGAGGATCTCTTCCAGCCGGTCGTTCTCGGCCTTGCTCGGCACCGCCGTCAGCAGCCGGTACCAGCTCCGCATGCCGGCCAGAGCCAACAGGAGATTGTCGCGCACCGTATGGTTCTCGAACACGGTGGGCTTCTGGAACTTGCGGCCGATGCCCAGCGTGGCGATGCTGGCCTCGTCGAGCTTGGTGAGGTCGGCCTGGCCATCGAACACGACCTCGCCCGAATCGGGCCGGGTCTTGCCGGTGATCACGTCCATCATGGTGGTCTTGCCCGCACCGTTGGGCCCGATGATCGCCCGCATCTCGCCCGGCTCGACCAGCAGCGAGAGATTGTTCAGAGCCTTGAAGCCGTCGAACGAGACGCTGACGCCGCTGAGATAGAGCAGCGCCGACGTGCTGCGCGCGTGGGTGATGCCCGGGGCCTTCATGCCGCCGCCTTCGCCCGGCGCTCGCGCGACCGGTTCATGAACTGGTTCCACAGGCCCACGACGCCCTTGGGCAGCAGCAGGGTCACGACGATGAACAGGGCGCCGAGCGCGAACAGCCAGACCTCCGGCAGCGCGCCGGTCAGCCAGGTCTTGCCGAAGTTCACGAGGAAGGCGCCGATAACCGGACCGATCAGCGTCCCGCGACCGCCGACGGCGACCCACAGCACGGCCTCGATCGAGTTGCCGGGCGAGAACTCGCCGGGATTGATGATGCCGACCTGGGGCACGTAGAGCGCACCCGCGATGCCGGCCATCGCCGCCGACAGCACGAAGACGAACAGCTTGTAGCGCTCGACCCGATAACCCAGGAACCGCATGCGACTCTCGGCGTCGCGCACGGCCGTCAGCGCCTTGCCGAAGCGCGACCCGACGATGGCGGCGGAGATCACCAGGAAGATCGCCAGCGCCAGAGCCGAGACGAAGCACAGCACGGCGCGCGTCGTATCGGACTGCACGGAGTAACCCAGTATGTCCTTGAAGTCGGTCATGCCGTTGTTGCCGCCCAGGCCCATGTCGTTGCGGAAGAAGGCGAGCAGCAGGGCGAAGGTCATCGCCTGGGTGATGATCGAGAGGTAGACGCCGGTGACGCGGCTGCGGAAGGCGAACCAGCCGAGCGCCAGCGCGAGCACGCTCGGCACCAGCACGATCATCGGTGCCGCAAACCAGAAGCTGTCGAAGCCGTGCCAGAACCAGGGTAGCTCCTTGTAGTTCAGGAACACCATGAAGTCTGGCAGGATCGGATTGCCGTAGACGCCGCGCGTGCCGATCTGGCGCATCAGGTACATGCCCATGCAGTAGCCGCCGAGCGCGAAGAAGGCGGCGTGGCCGAGCGTGAGAATGCCGCAGTAGCCCCAGACGAGATCCACGGCCAGCGCCAGCGAGGCGTAGCAGAGATATTTGCCGACGAGCTGCACCGCCCACGACGGCATGCGAAAGGCGCTGTCCACCGGCAGGAGCAGGTTCGACAGCGGCACCAGGATGCCTATCGCCAGGACCAGCAGGACGAAGAGGCGCAGGGTGTGAGACATGCCCTGCCAGAGGAAGCGAGTGACCATTATCCGACCGCTTTCATTCGACCGAGCGGCCCTTCAGCGCGAACAGGCCGCGCGGCCGGCGCTGGATGAACAGGATGATGAACACCAGCACCAGGATCTTGCCCAGCACGGCGCCGGCATAGGGTTCGAGGAACTTGTTCACCACGCCGAGCGTCAGCGCGCCGATCAGCGTGCCGAACAGGTTTCCGACGCCGCCGAACACCACGACCATGAAGGAATCGATGATGTATCCCTGGCCGAGGTTGGGGCTGACATTGTCGATCTGGCTCAACGCCACGCCCGCGAGCCCCGCGATGCCCGATCCGAGGCCGAAGGTCAGCGCGTCGACCCGTGGCGTACGAATGCCGACCGCCGCCGCCATCGGACGGTTCTGCGTCACGGCGCGCATGTAGAGGCCGAGCGGCGTCTTGCGCAGCACCAGGATCAGCGACACGAAGACGATCAGCGCGAACACCACGATCCAGAGCCGGCCGTAGGTGATGTTGAGCTGGCCGAGCTGGAAAGCCCCCGACATCCACGACGGCGCCCCGACTTCGCGGTTGGACGAGCCGAAGATCGAGCGCACCGCCTGCTGCAGAACGAGCGACAGACCCCAGGTCGCGAGCAGCGTGTCGAGCGGCCGGCCGTAGAGGAAGCGGATGATGGTCCGTTCGATCAGGATGCCGATGGCGCCGGACACGACGAAGGCGAGCGGCAGTGCGATCAGCAGCGAGACGTCGAACAGATGCGGCGCCGACGTGCGGATGACTTCCTGGACGACGAAGGTCGTATAGGCGCCCAGCATGACCATCTCGCCATGCGCCATGTTGATGACACCCATCGTGCCGAAGGTGATGGCCAGCCCGATGGCGGCCAGCAGCAGCACGGAACCGAGCGAAATGCCGTACCAGACGTTCTGCGCCATCTGCCAGGCGGCCAGCGCCTGCTCGATCGAATCGGCACCGGCCGTCGCGGCCGCCTTGACCTCGCCGGTGGAGGCGGCAGCGACGGTCTTGAGGACGCCCAGCGAATCACGGTCGCCGCGCTCGCGAACCACGGCGATCGCTTCGAGCTTCTGCGCGGGCGGAGAGTCGGCGGTCGCCAGCACAATGGCGGCCCGCGCCTCGCTCATCGCGCGCTTGATGCGCGGGTCTTTTTCGGCGGCGAGCGCCTGGTCCAAGGCCGCCATGGCCGTCGCGTCGCGGCGCTTGAAAAGCGCGTCGGCGGCGCTGAGACGGGTCCTGGCGTTGGGACTCATCAAGGTGAGCGAACCGACGGCGGCTTCGATCGTGCCCCGCAGGCGGTTGTTGACGCGGACACGCTCGAGGTCGGCTTCGACGGCACTGCCGGCCGGCTTGCCGGAGACAGCTTCGGTGAGCGCCAGCTTGTTGCCGTCGACCTTGCCGATGACCGCGAGCTTGTCGGAATTGCGAATGTAGAGCTGGCCGGCTCCCAGGGCTTCGAGGATCGGCGCGGCGCGCTCCTCGCCCGAGGCCGCCAGTGCGGTGATCGCAGCCTCGCGCTCGCTCAGACCGCCGGAGGTCAAATTCCCGACGAGAGCGGTGAGGTCGGCTGCGAGGGCCGCCCCGGCCAGTGCCAGCGAGGCCAGCACGGAAAGCAGGACCGAGAGCGGTCGATGAAGGAGCATGTGCTGTGACTTAACCCGGGAGATGGAAACGGGGCGACTCGAAAGTCGCCCCGCCCTGTGAGTCCTGCGCGGTCGACCTACTTGGCCGCCTTGCCGATGCACTTGTTGGCGACGGTGTCGAAGTTTCCGCAGTTCACGGGCTTCGTCCAGTCAGCCTTGAGGTTCTTGGAGTCGTCGAGGATCGGCGACCACGCGGCGCCCGGGACGAGGCCGGGGGTCTTCCACACCACGTCGAACTGGCCATTGGCCTCGATCTCGCCGATCAGCACCGGCTTGGTGATGTGATGGTTCGGCAGCATCTCGGAGATCCCGCCCGTCAGGTTGGGGACCTTGATGCCGATGATCGCGTCGATCACCTTGTCGGGGTCGATCGTGCCGGCCTTCTTGACCGCCTCGACCCACATCTTGAAGCCGATCACGGAAGCTTCCATCGGATCGTTGGTCACGCGCTTCGCGTTCTTGGTGAAGGCCTGCCAGGTCTTGATGAATTCCGCGTTGGTCGGATCCTTGACCGACTGGAAGTAGTTCCAGGCTGCCAGATGGCCGACCAGCGGCTTGGTGTCGATGCCGGCGAGCTCTTCTTCGCCGACCGAGAAGGCCACGACCGGGATGTCCTTGGCCTTGATGCCCTGGTTGCCGAGTTCCTTGTAGAACGGCACGTTGGCGTCGCCGTTGATCGTCGACACGACGGCGGTCTTCTTGCCGGCCGAGCCGAACTTCTTGATGTCGGCCACGATCGACTGCCAGTCGGA
This sequence comes from Reyranella sp., assembly GCA_021732965.1. GTDB lineage: Bacteria > Pseudomonadota > Alphaproteobacteria > Reyranellales > Reyranellaceae > Reyranella. Next base: position 253 of record JAKFVZ010000224.1, on the reverse strand, counting down.
ATGACCGAACGGCGTGTAGTTGATCATGATGTCTTCCTTCGCGACGCCCTTCTGCAGCAGGTACGCCTCGAGGATCTTGTTGGTCGTGCGCGGATAGACGTAGTCGGTACCGGCCAGGACCCAGCGCTTCACGTCGCCGCCATCCTTGCTCATCAGGTAGTCGACCGCCGGGATCGCCTGCTGGTTCGGCGCGGCACCGGTGTAGAATACGTTACGCTGGCTCTCCTGGCACTCGTACTGGACCGGGTAGAAG
>JAKFVZ010000449.1 GCA_021732965.1 Reyranella sp. | reverse complement strand
CGCCGATCACTGGTGCCAGAAGGGCCACATTCTGCTGGTCCTCGAGGGCGAGTTGTCGACCGAGCTGGCTGACGGCAAGACAGTAGAGTTGAAGCAGGGGCAGAGCTACCAGGTCGCAGACAACACGCTTGGCCACCGTTCGAGCACGGCCACGGGCGCCAAACTTTTCATAGTGGACTGACATGACGGACATGATCGGATTTATCGGCGTCGGCACGATGGGCGAGCCCATGTGCCGCAACCTGGCGCGCAAGAGCGGCATGACCGTCCTGGCCTCCGACCGCGACGAGGCGCCGCTGAAGCGTCTGGCGGCCGACGGCGTGAAGGCGGCCTCGGTCGAAGAGATCGGCGATTCCTGCCGCACGATCTTCCTCTCCCTGCCGGGCGGCAAGGAAGTCGAACAGGTCTGCATGGGCCCCAACGGCCTCATCTCGAAGGCCAAGCTGGGCTGGACCGTGATCGACCTCAGCACCGCACCGCCGGTGCTGGCTCGCCGGCTCTACGAGGAGTTCCAGGGCAAGGCTTCGGCCTTCACCGATGCGCCGGTCGCGCGCACGCGCCAGGCGGCGATCGACGGGACGCTCTCGATCATGGTCGGCGCCACGACGCCCACCTTCGAGCGCATCGAGCCGCTGCTCCGCCACATGGCGAGCGAGGTCACGCATTGCGGCGAGGTCGGCGCCGGGCAGACCGTCAAGATCCTGAACAACATGATCCTGTTCCAGACGGTGGTGGCGCTGGCCGAGGGCCTGTCGATCGCCCGCGCGAACGGGGTGGACGGCAAGGTCCTGTTCGAGACCCTTACCAAGGGCTCGGCGGACTCCTTCGCCTTGCGCAATCACGGCATGAAGGCGCTGCTGCCGGCGGTATTTCCCGAAAGGGCCTTCTCGACGAAGTACGCGCTGAAGGACCTGAGCTACGCCATCGACATGGCGGAGCAGGCGAAAATTCCCGCGCTCGGCGCCGATGTGGCCCGCGAGGTGATGGAGCGGGCCGTCGAACTGGGACATGGCGAGGAATACTGGCCCGTCCTGCTCAAGGCCATCGAGGACGCGACCGGCAAGGCGTAGATCGGGAGCGGGTCAGATCCGGAAGCGGAAGCTGGCCCGCGTACCCTCGACGCCGGTGTCGTATTCGACCTTGGACTGGAGATTGGCCGCCATCGCCGTGACGACGCGCGTGCCCAAGCCCGTGCCCTGCGTCGTGCCGGTGCCCTTCCAGCCCACGCCGTCGTCCTCGACCGCGAGCGACACCGTGTCCTCGCCGACCTTCTGCAGGATGACGCGGATCTCGCCGCGCATGCCGGCGGGGTAGGCGTACTTGTAGGCATTGGTCAGCAGTTCGGTGACGATCACGCCGATCGACACGGCCTTGTCCGTCGGCACGCGGATGTCGGCGTCGGCATGCAGGGCCACGACGTTCTTCTTGTCGGCGGCGTCGATGGCCGCGCTCAACTCGTCGACCAGGCTCATCAGATAGGACCCCAACTCGACGATGCGCACGTCCGAGGAGGTGTAGAGGCGGCGGTGGATGCCAGCGACCGCCATGATGCGCGCCTGCATTTCCTGCAGCGCGCTGCGGGCGGCTTCGTCCTGCACGGCGTTGGCCTGAAGGCGGGCGAGGGAGGCGACCAGCGCCAGCGAGTTGGCGACGCGATGATTGACCTCGTGCAGCAGCAGCTCGGCGCGGTCGCGTTCCTCGCGGATGGTGCGCTGCGCTTCCTCCGCCTCGGCCTTCATCCGTTGCTGCTGCAGGGCCGACCGGATCGCCGCGCCCAGAAGCTCGCGGAAATGACCCTGCACGTCCTTCCAGACATAATCGGCGGCGCCGGCCTTGAGAGCGGCGACCGCGACGCGTGCATCCTCCGAGCCCGTGACATAGACCACAGGCAGGTCGACCGTGACGCGCTGGATCCGCGCCAGCACGTCGAGGCCGGTTTCGTTGGTCAGGTTGTGATCGAGAGCGATGGCGTCGAATTTCTCGGTTTCGAGAAGCTTCAGCCCTTCCTCGCCGGATCCGACGTGCCGGATCGAGATTCCGTGCGGCGCGAGCGCACGCTCCACCAGCCGGCCGATACCCGCATCGTCGTCGATGTAGAGGACCCGGACCTGCTCCATCGTCACTCGGTTGCCGGAACCTGCATCACGGACAGGAAGAGACCGAGTTGCTGGATGGCATTGGCGAAGCTCTCGTAGTTCACCGGCTTGGTGATGTAGACATTCGCGCCCAGGTCGTAGCAGCGCTTGATCTCGCGCTGGTCGTCCGTGGTCGTGAGGACGATCACGGGCGAACGCTTGAGATGCGGGTTCGACTTGACCTTCGCCAGGATATCGACGCCCGTCATGTCGGGGAGGTTGAGGTCCAGCAGGATCAGCAGCGAGCGCGCGCTGCTTTCCTCGCCGCTGCCGTCGGCGCCCAGCAGATAGGCGAGCGCGGACGTGCCGTCCCTGAAGGCGACGATCTCATTATTCACTCCGGCGCGACGGATGTTGCGCTCGATCAGTCTTGCATGGCCTTCGTCGTCTTCGACCATGACGATGGAAACCGGCTTCGCGTTCATTCGCCGCCTCTACCTTGTCTCGAGTTGTCGTTGAGCCTCAGCCGCCGAGGCAAATCTATCCGAAAGGTTGTGCCTCGACCAAGTTCGGACTGCACGGTGATGTCGCCGCCCAGCCGTCGCACGAGGGCGCGGACATGCGCAAGCCCGATGCCCTCGCCGGGACGGTCCTGTGCGCCGGCCCGTCGGAACAGTTCGAAGATGCGCTCGTGGTCCTGCTGGGCGATGCCGCGGCCGTTGTCGGTGATGTCTATGTGCACGCGCCGCGCCGTTTCGCCGGCCGTGATGATGATTCGTCCCGGGCGATCGCGCGCCAGGTACTTCACGGCATTGTCGACGACGTTTCCGACGACCTGTTCCAGGGCCAGCCGGTCGGTCACCAGCGTGGGGGCGGTAGATGGTATGGAGATTTCCGCGCCGACTTCTTCCGTTTGATGTCGAACGCTGGCGGCGGCGTTCTCGAACAGGCTGACCAGGTTGATCGATTCGGCGCGCAGTTCGCGCCGGCCCTCGCGGGACAGTTTGAGGATGGCGTTGATCAGCCCGTCCATCTTGCTGGTGGAGGCGCGAATAAACCGAAGTGCCTCGGGAATGTCCTCATCCGTGGCGAGTTTCGCTTTGGCGGCCAGGCTGGCATCGCCGGCCACGTAGGGGCCGACGGTCTTCATCGCGGCCTCCAGTTCGCTGGTAAATCCCATGATGTTCACCAGCGGCGACCGCAGGTCGTGGCTGACGATGTAGGCGAAGCGCTGGATTTCCTCGTTGGCGCGCGTCAACGCTTCGGTGCGCTCGACCACCCGCTCTTCGAGATTGGCATTCATGCCCTGGAGTTCGACGCGGGCTGCCATCAGCTCGCGCGTGTACTGCACGACCGTCCATGAGGCGCCCGCGGCGAAGAGCAGGATCAGCAAACTGCCGGCCGCAGTCACCCAGGTCAGCAATTCGGCGCCGTCGTTCACTTCCTGAAGTCGCAGCGTGACGCGGCCCTCGGCATTGGCATTGAGAAGGCCCAGCTGCACCCGCGCACGCTCCATCAGGAGGCGGCCGCGATCTGAAAGCACGACTTCCACCGCGGCGTCGCGGCGCCCGCTCCTGGCCATTTCGATGGTCTGGTTCAGCTCGGCCAACTTCTGGTCGAGGACGTCCGCTATTTCGTTGAGGACGGCCAGCTGCCGGGCATCGTCGGCCAGCAATGTGCGCAACGAGGCGATGTCGCTGCGTATGCGGGGCTGGGCGCGCTCGAAGGGGCCGAGATAGCGCGGCTCTCCCGTCAGCAGGAAACCGCGCTGGCCGGTCTCTGCATCGAGTGTCGCCGACAGCAGGCTCGTGGCAAGCGAACGGATTTGGCGCTCGACGACAGCCGTTTCGGCATGCTGCGCCGTACGCACTGAGAGCCATCCGGAAGCAGCCACGATCGCCAGCAGGGCGAGTACGCCCGCAGCAAGGAAGGCGATCGTGCGGCGTGCGAATGCTGAACTGAACAAGGGCATGGACTGAACGAAACTCGCAGGGACAGTGTGGACGCCCGCGGGCGCTCAGGTATCGCTGCAATAATACGAGAAGGGTGGTTGCCGTCCATCTGCATCGCTCGTCGCGGGCGGTCAGCGCTGGTCGATATCACCGCTGCTCAGTAACCCCGCCCGCAGAGCGGCTTCCAGTGGGGCATCGAGATGAAAGACGCGCTGTGTGGCGAAACCGGGGAAGCCGTCCGTTCGTTCGGTCCGCGCAAGTGCGGCGAAGGCGGCCGCGTCCGCTTCGGTCTCGAAGGCACAGAGGATCTCGGGGAAACCGGCGACGCGCGACACCGTCAGGGCGAAGGCGCCGTTCAATGCCACGCCGCCGATGACCCGGTTCAGCAGATCGCGCAGGCCGCGCAAACGCCGGCTGCCGATTTCGTCGGCGCCGACGTCGACCGCCACAGCAACCACTAGGTGTCCGTTGGGGAAGCTCTTGAGAAAGGAAGGCCAGGACAGGCTGCTCATGCCGTTCGCAACGCAGGTGATGCGCAATCGCTGCCTCACAGGCGCGTGTGCGGGCGAATTCGATGATATGGTCTGCCGCCTGTACGAGAGACATTTGGGAGAGGCGGGATGGCGCGTATCGCGGTCGGTGGTTTTCAGCACGAGACGAACACTTTTGCGCCGCAGCAGGCGACCTGGGAGGAGTTCGTTCGAGCCGACGCGTGGCCGCCGCTGCTGCGCGGCGCGGAGATGATCCCCGGCGT
>JAKFVZ010000545.1 GCA_021732965.1 Reyranella sp. | reverse complement strand
TCTCGGCGGCGGAGAAGCGAATGGAGACGGTGGGGCGGTCGGGGGGAGTGCGATCGGGCATCAGTCGACGGTCGGTATGATGTTGGTCGCCCCGGCGGGGGGCTCGTCCAGGGGCAGCTTGAAGCTCATGCGGGCGCCCGGTGCGATCGGTCCCTCGACCATCGGCATCGCGCGCTCGGCCAGGATCTCGTTGCCCGCCCGGAAGACCAGCTTCAACCGGCTGGTCGAGCCGGGCGCCGTACCGGTGTTCACCAGTTCGCCCTGGACGACGTAGCGGCCGTCGACCAGGTCGATCTTCGTGGCGGCCATGTCGATGCCGACTTGCGGTCGCGCCGGCGCCGCCGCGGCGCCCTTCGGATGCAGCAGGGTGCGCCAGGATTCGGGCAGGCGGGACTTGATCTCGGCCCGATAGGCGTAGCCCGCACCGCCAAACAGCACGGCAAATACGATCACGAAGGCGATCCACGTGCCCCAGCTGCTTTTGCTCGGAGGCGGTGTCGTCAGCGCCGGCAGGCCGGCGCCGGGCATGGACGGACGGATGACGAAGTCCGGAACGGCGGGAGCCGATGCAGCGGATGTTTCGCCGTCGGCGGGCGCTGGTGCTGGCACCGGCGCGGCCGGCTCCTGGAACCAGCGATGATCGCACCGGACGCACTGGACGGTCCGGCCGGACGGACCGATCGCCGCCGGATCGACGGCATAGCGGGCGCCGCAGTTTGAACAGGTTACTTGCATGATGAGCGGGGGATGCCACACCAGATGTGCTTTGCGAGCGGACACTAGGCCACTAAAACTTGGCATACAAGCAACACGTCGTTCACGCATACATTTGAAATGATTGGCCTCGGGCTGCGCTCGTTCTTCTTCAACGTCGGCTGGTACGCCGGGACGACGATCATCGCCATCGTTGGCTCGCCCATCCTGCTGATGCCGCGGCGATTCGTGGTCGCCTGGTCGCTCTTCTGGATCGACTTCTGCCTGTGGTGGCTGCGGATCACCTGCCGCCTGACGCATCGCGTCGGCGGGCTGGAGAACATGCCGGCCGGTCCGGTCATCTTCGCCTGCAAGCACCAATCGTCGTGGGAGACGCTGGCCTTCTCCCGCCTGTTTCCCGGCGCGGCGACGGTAATGAAGCGCGAACTGGTGCTGATCCCCGTGGTCGGCTGGGCGATGGCGCGGGTCGGCAACATCGCCGTCGAACGCGGCGATGGCTCCAAGGCGCTGCGCGGGCTGGTGAAACAGGCGAGGGCGACCTTGGCCGAGGGCCGGTCGATCCTGATCTTCCCGGAAGGCACGCGCGTGGCGGTGGGCGACGAGCGACCCTACCAGGTGGGCACGGCGGCACTCTATCGGCAGCTCGGCGTGCCGGTCGTGCCGGTCGCGCTCAATTCCGGCCTGTTCTGGGGGCGGCGCAAGTTCATCAAGCGGCCTGGCGTAATCGATGTCGAGATCCTGCCGGCCATCCCGCCTGGGCTGAGCCGGGACGTCTTCATGATCACCCTGCGCGAGCGGATCGAAGGCGCCACGAACCGGCTCGTTGCGGCAGCTTCCGCGGGCGAACAAAAATAGAACGATCTGTTGATATCGTCCGACCTTGGGCCTAACTTTTCGAGATGGAATGGGCTCCGGTCTCCCAGCGCATCTGGGACATGAAATACCGCTTCAAGAATGACGCGGACCTCGAAGCGACCTGGTGGCGGGTGGCGCGGGCGCTGGCGGCGCCGGAGCGCGATCCCGAGCTTTGGGCCGGGCGCTTCCACGAGGCACTGTCGGGCTTCAAGTTCCTTCCGGCCGGCCGGGTGATCGCGGGCGCCGGCACGGGCCGCAGCGTCACCCTCTTCAACTGCTTCGTGATGGGCACGATCCCCGACGATATGTCGGGCATCTTCGAGAGCCTGCGCGAGGCGGCCCTCACGATGCAGCAGGGCGGCGGCATCGGGCACGATTTCTCCAGCCTGCGGCCGCAGGGTGCGCCGGTGAAGGGCGTGGGGGCGGACGCGTCCGGTCCCCTATCCTTCATGGACGTCTGGGACGCGATGTGCCGAACGATCATGAGCGCGGGCTCCCGCCGCGGCGCCATGATGGCGACCCTGCGCTGCGACCATCCCGACATCGAGGCCTTCATCGACGCCAAGCGCGATCCCAAGCGCCTGCGCATGTTCAACGTCTCAGTGCTGGTCACCGACGACTTCATGAAAGCGGTCGACAACGACGCCGACTGGCCGCTGGTGTTCGGCGGCAGGACGTTCAGGACGGTGAAGGCCAGGGCGCTGTGGGAGCGCATCATGCGCGCGACCTACGAGGTCGCCGAACCCGGCGTGATCTTCATCGACCGGGTGAACCGGCGGAACAACCTGCGTTACTGCGAGAGCATCCAGGCTACGAATCCCTGCGTGACCGCGGAGACCTGGGTTCATACCGATGCTGGCCCGTGCCAGGTCGCCGATCTGGTCGGCCAGCCGTTCACGGCTTTGGTGGACGGCAAGGCGTTCGCCAGCGGCGATGCCGGCTTCTTCGCCACGGGCACGAAGCCGGTGCGTCGCCTGCGCACCAAGACCGGCCACGAGCTGCGCCTGACGGCCGATCATCTCGTGAGAAAGGTGACGCGTCTCACGCGCTGGTCGCGCGATGTCGAATGGGTGCCCGCGGGGGATCTCGAACCGGGCGACCAGATCGTGCTGCACGATCATCGAAGCGCTCCTCGGTGGGAGGGCGTTCACAGTGAGGCGGAAGGCTATTTGCTGGGCCTGCTGATCGGCGACGGTACGCTGAAACAGGACAAAGCGGTGCTCAGCGTCTGGAAGCCCGCGCAGGTCGTTCATGGTGGTCCGCAGGCGGCTGGCGTGGACGGGGTCATGGAAGCGGCGCTGGCGGCCGCGCGGACCCTGCCGCATCGCGCCGACTTTGCCGGCTGGGTGGAGGTGACGGGCCGTAACGAGTCGCGGCTCTCCCTTGCTGCCGTAAGGACGCTCGCCGAAAAGCTGGGCCTGTCGCCGGGCCACAAGACGGTCACGCCAGCGATGGAGAGGACGTCTTCGGGCTTCCATTGCGGCCTTCTGCGGGGCCTGTTCGACAGCGATGGCTCGGTCCAGGGCAGCCAGGCGAAGGGCGTCAGCGTCCGGCTCTGCCAGAACGATCTCTCCCTGCTCGAAGCCGTGCAACGCATGCTGTTGCGCTTCGGGATCGCCAGCACGATCTATCGTGACCGGCGGCCGGCCGGCCAGCGGCCGATGCCCGACGGTGCGGGTGGGCTGCGTCTCTACGATTTCGCGGCCCAGCACGAGCTGGTGGTCGCCGGCGACAATGTCGGCGTGTTCGCCGAACGGATCGGATTTGCTGATAACAGCAAGAGCCTGCGACTGAAGACTGTCCTGACCGGTTATCGCCGTGCCCTCAATCGCGAGCGCTTCATGGCGGAAGTCGAAAGCGTCGAGATGGACGGCGAGGCCGAGGTCTACGATGTGCAGATTCCCGGCATCAATGCCTTCGATGCCAATGGCCTCTACGTCCACAATTGTGGCGAACAGCCCTTGCCGCCCTACGGCGCCTGCCTGCTGGGCTCGGTCAACCTCGCCACCCTGGTAAAGGCGCCGTTCACGCCGCAGGCCGAGTTGGACATGGAGGCGCTGGAGCGGCTGGTGCCGCTCGCGGTGCGCATGCTCGACAATGTGATCGACGTCTCGCGCTTTCCGTTGCCGCAGCAGGAGAAGGAGGCCAAGGCCAAGCGCCGCATCGGCCTCGGCGTGACCGGCCTCGCCGATGCGCTGATCTTCTGTGGGGTGCGCTACGGCTCGCCCGAGGCGGTACGGCTCACACGCGAATGGCTGGGAGCCGTGCAACGGCTTTCCTACGTGGCATCCGCCGACATCGCCGCCGAGAAGGGCAGCTTCCCGCTCTACGATCGCGCGAAGTATCTGGGTGGCGAGACGATCAAGGCGCTGCCCGACGAGGCCCGAACCGCGATCGGCCGCTATGGCATCCGCAACGCGCTGCTGAACTCGATCGCGCCCACCGGCACGATCTCCTTGCTGGCCGACAATGTCTCGTCCGGCATCGAGCCGGTCTTCGCCTTCAGCTACGTGCGTCATGTGCTGCAGCCCGACGGCACCAAGCGCGAGGAGAGCGTCGACGACTATGCCTTCCGGGCCTGGCGCGAGGCCAGGGGCAACGAGGCGCCGCCGTCGGACGTCTTCGTCGACGCCCAGACGTTGACGCCCGCCGACCATCTCGCAATGCAGGCGGCGGCACAGGACTATGTCGACAGCTCGATCTCCAAGACCATCAACCTGCCACGCGACATCGCCTTCGAGGCCTTCAAGGGCGTCTACGAGGAGGCCTACGCGCAGGGCTGCAAGGGCTGCACGACCTACCGGCCCAACGACGTGACGGGTGCGGTCCTGGAAGTGAAGCCGGCCCAGACCGCGCCGGTGGAAGCACAGCCGCGTGCGCTGGTGCCGGCCACCGACGAAAGCGGCGTCGTCTATATCGCCCAGCCGCTCGACCGGCCGCAGGACCTGCCGGGCCGGACCTACAAGATCAAATGGCCGGGCAGCGACCATGCCATCTACATCACCATCAACGACCTGATGCAGGACGGACGGCGGCGGCCGTTCGAGATCTTCATCAACTCAAAGAACATGGAGCACTATGCCTGGACGGTGGCGCTGACGCGCATGATCTCGGCGGTGTTCCGCCGTGGCGGCGACATCTCGTTCATCGTCGAGGAGCTGAAGGCGGTGTTTGACCCGCGCGGCGGGCAGTGGATGGAAGGTCGCTACGTACCC
>JAKFVZ010000544.1 GCA_021732965.1 Reyranella sp. | reverse complement strand
CCTCGCGCGTATCGGATGGGAGACCCGCGCTGTTCTGCGACCGCGATGGCGTGATCGTCGAGGAAGTCGGCTATCTCGCAAAGCCCGAGGACGTCCGGATCATTCCGGCGGCCGCATCCCTGATCCGAGCGGCGAACGATCAGGGGATACGCGTGGTCGTCGTCACCAACCAGAGCGGCATCGGACGCGGCTACTATGGCTGGGCCGATTTCTGCGCCGTCCAGGGCAGGATCGTCACGGAGCTAGCCCGTCTGGACGCCGAGATCGATCTGGTCGTCGCCAGCGCCCACCACGAAGTCGGCGGCGGTGTCTTCGCGTCGGAAGCCCATCGCTGGCGCAAGCCGGGCCCCGGCATGATCCTGCTGGCCCGGGAAAGACTGAACGTCGACCTTCGGGCATCGCTGATCGTCGGCGACAAGCTCGGCGACCTCGAAGCCGGCCACGCGGCGGGCATCGGCAATGGCCTCCTCGTGAGGACCGGTCATGGCGAAGACGCCGCGAGGAATCTCGACAGCGCCTCTCTCGGCGGAATGAAAGTCAGCGTGGCCGCGGACGCGTCCGGCGCGCTCGCCTGGCTGGAAGCGATCGCCTAGCCCGGTCGCCCCGCCTCCACGCGCTCGCAAATGTAGTGATAGAGGCAGGCATGCGCCTGCTGGACGAGCGGCGTGTGCCGGCTCGGCACGTCGATGAGGATGTCGGCATGCCGGGCGAGATCGCCGCCCCCTTCCCCCGTCAGCGCGATCGTCGTCATGCCCATGGATTTCGCCGCCCTGAAGGCTTCGACCACGTTCTTCGAATTGCCCGATGTGCTGAGGCCCAGGAGCGTCCCGCCCGCAGCGCCATAGGCCTCGACCTGGCGCGCGAAGACGGTCTCGTAGGCGTAGTCGTTGGCCCAGGCCGTGAGCACGGCGGAGTCGGCCGAGAGGCAGATGCAGTTCAGCGCCCGCCGCTCCTTCAGGAAGCGTCCGACCAGTTCTCCCGCAATGTGCGAGGCGTCGCTGGCCGAGCCGCCGTTTCCGCAGACCAGAAGCGGCTTGCCCGTGTCGAAGGTCCGCGCGATCTCGACGATGGCACGCTCGACGTTCTGGATCGGCGCATGGTCGATACAGTCTTGCAGCACGCCGATGGACGCCTGAAGGTATCCAGCGATACTCATGGAATGCCCGGCCTTTCGTTGAACCATCCCGTCCGCTCTAGCACACATATGCAGGTCCAATCGGCATGATCCCGCGCGGTCTTTCCTACGACGACGCCATGAAGCAATTCCGCTGGCCCACGCCCCAGCGCTTCAACATCGGCCACGCCGTCTGCGAGCGGCATGCGCCCGACACCCTGGCCATGATCGTCGAGAATGGCGACGGTACGGTGCGCAACTGGACCTTCGGCCAGCTGCTGGCCGCCAGTTCGCAGCTGGCCAACGCGCTGGTCTCGCGCGGCATCGGCAAGGGCGACCGCGTGGCTGTCTTCCTGAGCCAGGGCGCCGAACTCACGATCTGCCATCTCGCCGGCTACCGGATGGGCGCCGTCGTGCTGCCGCTGTTCACGCTGTTCGGCGAGGAGGCGATCGAATACCGGCTGTCCAACGCCGGGGCCTCGGCCATCGTCACCGACATGAGCCAGCTCCCGAAGCTGCTGGCGGTGCGGGACCGCCTGCCCGATCTGAAGACGGTGATCGTGATCGGCGCCGGCGCGCACGGCAGCGCCTTCCTCGACTGGGACCGCCTGCTCGGTGCCGCGTCCGACAGCTTCGCCACGGTCGACACCGCGGCCGAGGATCCCGCCCTGTTGATCTACACGTCCGGCACCACGGGCCAGCCCAAGGGCGCGCTGCATGCCCATCGCATGATGCTGGGCTGCATCCCCGCCGTGGAGCAGTGGCTCGGCCACTGGCCGCGCGGCAACGAAGTGATGTGGACCCCGGCCGAATGGGCCTGGATCGCCGGCCTCTACGATGCGCTGTTTCCCGCCTGGTACTACGGCACGCCGGTTCTGGCCCATCGCTTCGCCAAGTTCGATCCCGAGCGCGCCTTCGCGATGCTTGCCAAGCACCGCGTCGGCGTGAGTTTCATCCCGCCGACCGCGCTCAAGATGATGCGCCAGGTCCACAAGCCGCAGGAGCGCTGGAACTTCGACATCCGCGCGATCAGCACCGGCGGCGAGGCGATGGGCGAGGAGCTGCTGAGCTGGGGCAGCGACACGTTCGGCACGACCATCTCGGAAGGCTACGGCCAGACCGAGATGAACCTCATGCTGCTGAACTCGCCCGACTGGTTCGAGGTCCGCCCCGGCTCCTGCGGCCGCGCCTGCCCCGGCCGCAAGGTCGCGGTGGTCGATGGCGACGGCAACGTCCTGCCGCCCGGCCAGGAAGGCCAGATCGCCGGCTGGCGGCACGATCCCATCGTCATGCTCGAATACTGGCGCAATCCCGAGGCCACGGAGCGCAAGTATGCCGGCGACTGGCTGCTGACCGGCGACATCGGCACGATCGACGAGGACGGCTACGTCTTCTTCAAGAGCCGCGACGACGACGTCATCACCTCGGGCGGGTATCGCATCGGTCCGGGCGAGATCGAGGAATGTCTGATGAAGCATCCGGCCGTCTCGATGGTCGGCGTCGTCGGTGTTCCCGATCCGGTCCGTACCGAAATCGTGAAGGCCTTCGTGCAACTCCGCCCTGAGATTGCGCCGACCGATGCGCTGAAGGCCGATCTGGCGAGCTTCGTGAAGACCCGCCTCGCCGCTCACGAATATCCGCGCGAGGTCGATTTCGTCGACGAGCTTCCGCTCACGACCACCGGCAAGATCCTGCGCCGCGAACTGCGCCGCCTCCATGCCGAGCGCAAGGTCGCGAAACGGCCCTGAGCGTGGACCATTCGGGACGCCACCGGATTGGACTCATCACGGCGAGAAAAGCATCTGAAAGCTGTGAGAACTGCAGGCTCATTTCTCGCCCGGCCCTGAGATCCTGCCGCCGGAGCGCTTCGGCCTGGCGCCGGGAATCCACCGCACCGCGCCCTGCTCGAGACATTCGTTCATGAACAGAACGGTATGCTGGATGCCGCGCGCGTAAGTCGCCTGCCACTCCGATTGCTGCAGGACGCCCGGCTTCACCACATAGCGGGCCCGCCCCTTCTCCACGATGAGCCCTTCCTTCAGCAACAGCTTCAGCTTGCGGCGGACGGTCTCGCGCGGAATGCCCGAGGCGCTGGCGATCGACGTCGCATTGACGGCGCGCTGGCCTTCGAGACCGATGATGCTGTCCAGAATCCTGTACCGTTCGCGGAAGGCGGCATCGCGCAGGCCCGGTTCGACGACGGCAATTCCGATGACTTCCGCCACCATCGCCAGCTCGAGATCCCCGTGGTAGCGCGCGCGGCGCTCGCGTTCGATGCGGTGCAGGTAGTTGCCGATCAGGGAGATGAACACCCGCGAAATGCCGTCGGTGTCCGCAAGGACCAGCCGCCCGCCGGGAGCGACCGCGGTGGCGCGCGGCCGGAGCTTTTTCGGGTCGGGGCTGCTTTTCCCCGGCGCTGACGAACGACGACGCCCGACCATACGGTTCTCCGCGATTTTTTCGGAAGCAAGACGATTGCCCATTTTGAGCAGTTGCCGCATTGAAGACCAGCCAGAGGTCTTTAGTTTCCAGGCATGAGGATCGCCGACATCAAGAAGGTTCCGGGCAGTTGCCTGATCGCCATGGTCATGGGCGGTGCGCCTGCGTGGGCGCAGGGCTCGCCGTCGCCGGGCTGGAACATGTATCAGGCGGGCACGAGCGTCGAATTCACGTACAGGAATGGCGCCCTGAACTCTGTGACCAGCGGCACCTATTCAAATCAAGCGGCCCTGATCGACATAAGCATCCTTGGCCAGACCATCAGGGGAATGACGATCGACACCGGATCCACCGGCATCGCGATCGGCCAGAGCCTTCTTCCGTCGCTCGCCGCCTACACGCCTCTCGGCCCCGGTACGATCAACTACGACAGCAGCGGTGTCTCGCCGAGCGGTTACTTCTACGAGCTGCCCGTGAACCTGCTCAACGGCGCCTCGGGTGGCAGTTCGGGTGGCACACCCCCAACGGTCTCCACGACGGTCAAGGTGCTGGTCGTGACCAACGACCTCCCCGGTCAGCCCACCATGTACTTCGGCATCGGCGACAACAGGAACAACGTCTACAGCGGCGCGATCAACCCGTCGCTCACGTTCAGCCAGAATGTCACCCAGGGGATCCTCACACCGATCTCCGCCGTGGGGATGAACCCTCTCCTCAACGTGTCGGTCAACAACACGGCGCTGCCCCACCAGGGCTATGTCGTCATGAACGACAGGATCGTGGTCGGCCTGACGGCGGCCAATAACGGCTACACTTTCGTCAAGCTCACGCCCGATGCCGCGAACGGGCCCAACCTCTGGAACGGGATTCCGGTTTCGCTCGCGGTCGGCGCGCGCGGCCCCGGCGCCGGGACGATCCTCCACGACACCGGGATCCCCTATGCGTTCCTCGCCCCGTTCGGGCAGACCAACGATACCGTCGACGTCGCGATGCCGGGCGCCCCGGCCACGGGTGGCTTCTATAGTTTCCCGATCACGCGGGGTACGACCCAGCCCCCCGCGACTCCCTGCGTGACGACTGCCGCCGCGACCATGACGCCCTGTCACGTCGAGGGCTCCAATTCGACCACGGGGCCGTTCCTCAATACCGGCCGACAGTTCTACGCCGGGTTCCACTATCTATTCGATCCGGTGAATGGCTTCGCGGGCTATGCATTGTCCGACTCCGGCCTGAA
>JAKFVZ010000759.1 GCA_021732965.1 Reyranella sp. | reverse complement strand
TCGTGTTCGAGGGCAGGCCGCGTTATCGCGTGCCACCAACGCCCGCCGTCTATCCGCCGCGCTCGATAGAGCTCGGCCAGCAGGGCGAGGTCCTGGTGCGCGTGCGCCTCCAGCCCGACGGCGCCGCAGCCGAGATCGTCCTGTGGCGCAGCAGCAACTTTCCCCTGCTCGACCGCTCGGCGCTCGCCGCCGTGCGCGGCTGGCACTTCCTTCCCGCCATGCGCGATGGCCGACCGGTCGCCGCCTGGGTGGAGATCCCCGTTCGTTTTCATCTTCGTTGAAAGGACAGCCCATGCTCTCGCACTCGAACACCGAACTCGCCACCCGCTGGAGCCGCCTGCGCGGCGAGAAGCCCGCCCTGCGCATCCGCGATGCCGCCGCGACGCTGGGCGTCGGCGAGGCCGAACTGGTGGCGCTCGGTGTCGGCCAGACCGCGACGCCGCTCACGGCCGACTGGCGTGGCATCCTGAACGACATGCCGGCCGTCGGCCGGGTGATGTGCCTGACGCGCAACGAGCATTGCGTGCACGAGCGCCATGGCCGCTTCGAGGAGGTCGATGTTAAGGGCGCGCATGCCGGGATCGTGCTGGGCACGGACATCGACCTGCGCCTGTTCCTCGGACAGTGGAAGCATGGCTTCGCGGTGCGCGAACCGCTGAAGCAGGGCGAGCGGCTCAGCCTGCAGTTCTTCGACGGCGCCGGCGAGGCCGTGCACAAGATCTACGCCACCGACGAGACGGATCGGCCGGCCTTCGACGCGCTGATCGCGCGCTACACGGCCGCCACGCCGCCCGAGATGAAAATCGCGCCGGGCGCCGTCGATACCGCCGACCGTCCCGATTCCGAGATCGACCTCGAAGGCCTGCGCGCGGCCTGGCGCGGCATGAAGGACACCCACGAATTCTTCGGCATGCTGGGCAAGTTCAAGGTCGGTCGCGTCCAGGCGCTGCGCCTGGTCGGCGAGGATCTGGCGCGCGAGCTGCCGGTGCGGTCGCTGCGCGCCACCTTCGAGGCCGCGGCGGCCGACGGCACGCCCGTCATGGTCTTCGTCGGGAATCGCGGCTGCATCCAGATCCATACCGGTCCGGTGAAGCGCCTGGTCGCCACGCCGGGCTGGTTCAACGTACTCGATCCCGACTTCAACCTGCACCTTCGTGACGAGGGTGTGGTGCGCGTCTTCTCGGTGCGCAAGCCGACCGAGGACGGCATCGTGACCTCGCTCGAGGCGTTCGATGCGAACGGCCGCAACATCCTGCTGATGTTCGGCGCCCGCAAGCCGGGCAAGCCCGAGCTCGAGGACTGGCGCACCATCGTCGCCAACGTCGAGAAGCAGGCGGCTTCCTGATGAAGCGCCGTACCGTCCTCGGCCTGGGTGCCGCCGCCGCCGTCGCGGCTCTCCCGGTCCATGCGCAGCAGCCGCCCCGCATTGTGTCGGTCGGCAGCTCCATTACAGAGATCATTTACGACCTCGGCGCCGAGAAGCTGCTCGTCGGCGTCGACACGACCAGCCTCTATCCCGAGGCTGCCCGGAAACTGCCGCAGGTTGGCTACATGCGGGCGCTGTCTGCCGAAGGCGTGCTGTCGCTGAAGCCGACCCTGATCATCGCCACCACGGCGGCCGGGCCGGCCGGCGCGCTCGACCAGCTCAAGGCGACCGGCATCGAGATCATGATCCTGCCGGACAAGTACGACTATGACAGCGTGGTCACAAAGATCGCCGCCATCGGCAAGGTAACCGGCAAGGTCGCCGAAGCCGACGCCATGATCGCCAGGGGACGCGAGGCGATGAAGTCGCTGGCGGACCGGCTGGCGAAGGCCAAGAGCCATCCGCGCGTGCTGTTCCTGCTGTCGATGAGCGGCGGCGCCCCGCAGGCCGCAGGCCGCGACACGGCGGCGGCCGGCATCATCAAGCTGGCCGGCGGCATCAATGCCGTCGACGGCTATTCGGGCTACCGGCCGCTGACGCCGGAATCGGTCATCGCCTCCAATGCCGACTATGTGCTGGTGACACGCCAGACGGTGCAGGCCATGGGCGGCAAGCAGGCCATTCTCGACCAGCCCTCGCTCAACCGCACGCCCGCCGGCAAGGCCGGGAAGATCATCGAGTTCGACACGTTGCTCCTGCTCGGCTTCGGCCCGCGCACGCCGGAGGCCGCCACCGAGCTCGCCATGGCGCTGCATCCCGACCTCGTCCGCGCGCCGTGACGGCGTTCGCGCTGCGTCGTCCGATCCCGCTGTTCGCGCTCGCCGCTCTGGCGAGCGTGGTCGCGAGCCTGTGCATCGGCGCCTTCCCCGTCGGCCTTGGCCAGATCCTGTCGGCTCTCGGCCTGTCGAACGAACCGCTCGACGACACGACGGCGGCCGTCCTCTATGCGATCCGCGCACCGCGAGTCGTCGCAGCCTTCGCCGTCGGCGCCGCGCTGGCCGCCGGCGGGGCCGCGATGCAGAGCCTGTTCCGCAACCCGCTTGCCGATCCCGGCCTGTTGGGCGTGTCGAGCGGCGCGGCGCTGGCCGCGGTCTCGGTAATCGTGCTGGGCGAGAGGGTGATGCACATCGTGCCGCCGGAGCTGCGGCCCTGGTCGCTGCCGGTCGCGGCCTTCCTCGGCGGGCTCGCGGCCACCGTCGTCGTCTATCGCATTGCCGCGCGCGAGGGCGTGACCCTGGTGGGCACGCTGCTGCTGGCCGGCATCGCCATCAACGCGCTGACGTCGGCCGGCATCGGCATGCTGGTCTTCGTGGCCGACGACCAGCAGCTTCGCACGCTGATCTTCTGGACCATGGGCGGCTTCGGCTCGGTCACCTGGGTGGCGATCACGCCGGCCCTTCTCATCCTTCTGATCAGCGTGCCGACCCTGCTGCCGACCGCACATCTGCTCGATGCGCTGGCGCTGGGCGAGCGCGAAGCCGGTCATGTCGGCGTCGACGTCGAACGCCTGAAGAGGCGCCTCGTGGCCCAGGTGGCGCTGGCCGTCGGTGCCGGCGTGGCGATCTCGGGCATCGTGGGCTTCGTCGGCCTGATCGCGCCGCACATCGTGCGCCTGCTGCTCGGCCCCTCGCATCGCACTCTGCTGCCGGCGGCTGCCCTTTTCGGCGGGGCATTCCTCGTGCTGGCGGATGCGCTGGCGCGCACCATGGTCTCGCCGGCCGAACTGCCGATCGGCGTATTGACGGCATTGGTCGGCGGTCCGTTCTTCCTGTGGCTGCTGGCGAGCCGTGCCGCACGGGGTGGCCTGTGAAGATGCTGCAGGCGATCGGCATCGAGGTGCGCGTGCGCACGAGGACGCTGCTGCGCGATGTCTCGCTCGAGGTAGCGCCCGGCGAGTTCGTGGCGATCATCGGCCCCAACGGCGCCGGCAAGAGCACGCTGCTTAACGCACTGGCTGGCGACCGCCCACTGGCCTCCGGCGAGATCCTGCTCGACGGGCGACCGTTCGGACAGTGGAGCAAACCGGAGCTGGCACGACGCCGCGCCGTGCTGCCGCAGCATTCGGCCGTGGCCTTCGACTTCACCGGACTGCAGATCGCCATGCTGGGACTGCTCGCCTATCGCGGCACCCTGTCGGAACGACAGATGCAGGCACTGGCCGAACAGGCTCTCGCCGAGACCGAGGCGCTGGCCTTCGCCGACCGGCCCTACACCGTTCTGTCCGGCGGCGAACGCCAGCGTATCCAGCTGGCGCGCGTGCTGGCGCAGTGCGACGCCGACCCGTCGGCGACACCATTCCTGCTGCTCGACGAGCCGATCACCGGCCTCGACCTTTCGCACCAGCATGCCGCTCTCGCCAGCGCTCGCCGCCGCGCCGATCGCGGGCTTGGCGTGCTCGCCGTGCTGCACGACCTCAACATGGCGGCGCGGTATGCCGATCGCGTCGGCATCGTCGAGGACGGTCGTGTGACCAATCTGGGGCCGACGCGCGAAACGCTCGACCCCGAGCGGCTGTCCCGGGTTTTCGCCACGCCGATCGTACGGATCGAAGCCGGCAGTGGGACTGCATTCCTGAGCCCCGGCTGATTCACCGCGAATCGGTGTTCAATCCGACATAAACCCGCCGGATTCGGACGATGATATGATGCCTCAGCCAGTACTCAGATTTCTGACCACGGGCATCCATGGGCGAACGCCCCACTCTGTTGATGACGACGCGGCTCGGCGTGCGCCCCTTGGGCGTGCGAGGCGAACCCCTGCATTCGGTCGCCGGCCAGCTTCTCTCCGTCATCCGGCGCCGGCTGGGTGACGGCCCGGCCGATCTGCTGGCCGAGCCGCAGCTTCGCGAGTCCGGCGACGGCATCGACTGGTATGCCACGCGCAGCGGTACGGTCCGGCGCTTCTCCGAACTGGGCGAGGCCGAGCGCGCCGAGGCATTGCGCACGGTCGAGGATCGGCTCGCCCAGATCCGCGCCCTGGGCGCCCAGCTCGAGGGCTCGGAGACCAGCGAGGAAGCGCGGCTGATCGGCCGCACGCTCGAACTCTCGACTTCGCGCCCCTCGGACGATTTCGTCTTCCTCGTCGATGGACAGCCGGTGATCGTGGCCTGGGGCTATGAAGCCGACGCTGCCGCAAGCCTGCAGGCTTTCCAGCTCGCGACGGTCCCGCCGACCGCGATGCCGCAGGCCGTGTTCGCCAGCGCACCGGCCACTGTGCTGCCGGCCACGCGCGTCGTCGGCTGGGCGCCCTGGTTCAGCGCGCTGCTGTTCGGCCTGCTGCTCCTGCTGCTGTTGCTTCTGACCTCGTGGATGCTGCGCGCCTGCGTGCCGGTCGACCCGACGGTGAACGTCGCCACGATCGAGAACCC
>JAKFVZ010000085.1 GCA_021732965.1 Reyranella sp. | reverse complement strand
GGCGACGGGCGCCGACGTCCTTGTCGTCATCACCGAATGGCACGAGTTCCGTGGCCTCGACCCGCGTCGCATCAAGGATCTGATGCGCCAGCCGCGCATCGTCGACCTGCGCAACATCTTCGATCCGGGTGAAATTCGCGCGCTTGGTTTCACCTACGAGGGCGTCGGCCGGCCGGCCCCGCGTTCCTGAATTTCCCGAAGGTTTTCTCCGGAGTCCGATCCATGAGCCACAAGTTCGATTCGAGCATCCTGCGTGAGTACGACATCCGCGGCATCGTGGGCGGCACCGTCCATGCCGCCGACGCCCGCGCGATCGGGCGCACGCTGGGGACGCTCGTGCGGCGCAAGGGCGGCAAGAAGGTCGCGCTGGGCTATGACGGGCGCCTGAGCTCTCCCGAACTCGCCGCGGCCTGCATCGAGGGGCTGACGGCCGCCGGCATCGACGTGCTGGACATCGGTCTGGCGGCAACGCCGATGCTCTATTTCGCCGTTTACCATCTCGAAGCCGACGGCGGCATCCAGATCACGGGGTCGCACAATCCGCCGGACTACAACGGCTTCAAGATGATGATGGGCAAGAAGTCCTTCTTCGGGGCCGACATCCAGACCCTGGGCACAATGGCAGGGAAGGGCGACTGGGAGACAGGGCAGGGCAAGGTCGAGAAGCGGCCGATCCTCGCCGACTACGCCGCCCGCCTGCTGCGCGACGTGAAGCCCGGCAAGAAGCTCAAGGTTGCCTGGGATACCGGCAACGGCGCGGTCGGCGTCTCGATCCGCTCCGTGGTCGACAAGCTAGAGGGCGAGCATTTCGTGCTGAACGAGAAGGTCGACGGCACCTTCCCGTCGCACCATCCCGATCCGACCGTGCCGAAGAACCTCGAGCAGCTCATTGCCGAGGTGAAGAAGCAGGGCTGCGACCTGGGCATCGCCTTCGATGGCGATGGCGACCGCATCGGCGCAGTCGACGGCAAGGGCCGCATCCTGTGGGGCGACCAGCTCCTCGTCCTGTGGGCGCGCGACGTGCTGAAGACCAATCCGGGCGCCACCATCATCGCCGACGTGAAGGCGAGCCAGGTGCTGTTCGACGAAATCGCCAAGGCCGGCGGCAAGCCGATGATGTTCAAGACCGGTCACTCGCTGATCAAGAGCAAGATGGCCGAGGTCGGCGCGCCGCTCGCCGGCGAAATGAGCGGCCACGTCTTCTTCGCCGACACCTTCTACGGTTTCGACGACGCGCTCTATTGCGGCCTGCGCCTGCTCAACATCGTCGCCAACTCGAAGGAGAGCCTGGCGGACATGCGCGACGGGCTGCCCCAGCCGGTCAATACGCCCGAGCTGCGCTTCGACTGCCCGGACGACGAGAAGTTCGGCGTCGTGGAGAAGGTGAAGGCGCGCCTGCAGAAGGATGGCGCCAAGTTCTCGGACATCGACGGCGTGCGGGTCAGCACCCCGGACGGCTGGTGGCTGCTGCGGGCGTCGAACACGCAGCCCGTGCTCGTGGCGCGCTGCGAAGCCGCCGACGATGCGGGCCTGCAGCGGCTCATGGTCGACCTCAAGTCGGCGCTGGCGGCCTGCGGCGTCGAGCTGCCGGACGACGCCGGCTCCGGACACCACTGATGCGCTTCTTCTTCTACGGCACGTTGCTCGATCGTGACGTGATGGCGCTGGTCATCGGCCGACGATTGCCGCCGCAGGCCTATATCGCGGCGAGCCTGCCCGGCCATGCGCGGCGCCGTGTGAAGAACGCGACCTATCCGATTGTCATCGCGGCACGGTCCGACGAAGTGCCGGGAGCGATCGTGTGCGGCCTCAGCCATCGCGACGTGGCCCGCTTGGCCACCTATGAGGGGCCGGGCTACCGCATCGCGCCACTCAGGGTGAAGATCCAGGGGAGGATGACCGAGGTATCGGTCTTCGAGCCGATCCAGTCCCGGCTGCAGCCCAGCCAGGACCTCTGGGACCTGGCGTTATGGCAGCGCCGTTACAAGCGTTCGTTCGTCGAGCGTCTCAGGCGAGCCCTCAGCGGGCGCCCGGCGTATTCCACGCCGTGACCTGCAGCGCCGAGCAGTAGATCTTTCGCTTTTCCAGCCGCTTGCAGCCCTCGGTCGCCTGCTCCTGAGACAGGTTGATCAGGCGCGCGCGATGGAAGACGCGGTTGGCCATCTGCACTTCGTCGACGATCGCGGAGGCCGAGCGTGCCGTCGGTAGCGCCGCCGTCGCCCGCTCAAGGGCTGCCTGGGCGGCCTGCGGCTCGCTGAAGGAACCGACCTGGATGACCCAGCTGCCGAGGGCAGGCGTGTCTGACATTGCCGGCGCTGGCGGGGGAGGCGCGGCGGCAAACGCAGTCTGGGCGGCTGCTGGGGCCGCCGGCGCGGGCGGCACGAAGCCGGCATACTTGGGGCTGACCTGCTGCGGCGCTGCCTGGGGCGGGCGATAGGCCTCCGCAAAGCTGCTGCCGGGATCGAACTGGGCGGCCGTATAGCGGGCCGACGGTGGCTTGCGCTGCGAGGTCCAGGGCGAGAGCTGCATGGCGGCGGCCAGGGAAAAGCCGCGATCCATCAGGGCCGCCATGGTCCGGTCGCGCTGGGCAGCGCTTGTGCCGCCCATGACGACGCCGATCAGCCGGCGATTGTCGCGCACGGCCGACATCACCAGGTTGAAGCCGGACGCATTCGTGTAGCCGGTCTTCAGGCCGTCGGCGCCTTCATAGTTGCCGAGCATGCGGTTATGGTTTTCCAGCGTGCGCCCGCGATAGCCGTAACTCTGAACCGAGAAGATCGCATAGTAGTGCGGGTAGTCGCGCAGCAGCGCGTTGGCGAGCTTGGACAGGTCGCGCGCCGTCGTGACCTGTTCGCTGTTGGGCAGACCCGAGGCGTTGCGGAACACCGTCGACGTCATACCGAGCTGGCGCGCCTTCTGCGTCATCAGCCGGGCGAACGCCTCTTCGCTGCCGCCGAGCGCCTCGGCCAGCAGCACGGCGGCATCGTTGGCCGAACGCGTGATCAGCGCCATCGTCGCATCGCGCACGTTCACCGTACCGCCGGGCGTCATGCCCATCTTGGTCGGCGGGGCATTGAGGGCGTTGACCGAAACCTGCAACCCGTCGCCCAGCGACAGCCGGCCCGAGTCCAGGGCCGAGAAGGTGAGGTAGATCGTCATCAACTTCGTCAGGGAGGCGGGATGACGAAGCTCGTCGGGTCGGTCCGAGGCAAGTTCCCGTCCACTCGTGGCGTCCACGATCAGATAGGATTCGCGGGCGCTGACGCCGGGATTTGGAACCCAGGACGAGGATGTTTTGCGCGAAGAGGCCTTGGCGCGAGCCTTAGCCGGCGGTGCTGCCCGCTTGACCGACGTCGTCTGGGCGTCGACCGGTGCAGGCGTGACGGATGCGCCGATGAACACGACACCGGCGGCAAACCAGGAGAGGCTGACCGCAATTCGCCTTAAAGGGAAAATCATTGCGAATACGCCACACGCAAAATTCTGATTCTTGTGCTCAGCCAATAGGTTATGAGCAATTCCTGCCACTCTACTAAAGTTCGGTGCGCTCTGCAACTTTGGACGTGCCGCTCTGCTGCCCCAGTTGGTCCGGATGATGCAGGCCCACCTAATGGAGGTCCGATGAAGGCTTTTTTGGCGATGCTGGTGGCCTTGGGCGCGATTGCCGCAAGCCCTGCCATGGCACAGCGGCCCGACCGCAATGTCGAAAAGCCGATCGTCCGCAGCGTCCACTGGTTCGACTTCGTGGCGGCCAACGACATCCGGGCCGCCTGCGTCCCCGGCGGCCGCAGCCATCTTCGCCTGATCTACAATGCCCTCTGGGAAGAACAGGTCCGCGCCTACGACATCTTCCTGCAGCCCGACGGCACGGCCGGGATGAACATCGGAGTCCTCGAGGGACAGGGCAACGTCACGACGGGGATCACGAACATGCTGATCTCTAACCCGTCGGACATTTTTGCTCCCTGGAGCATGAAAGGCGGACAGCGACTCCTGAATGCGGACGAGACCCGCGAATTCATCGGGTTGCTGGAGCAGAGCCTCGCCTTCGGTCCGCCACGGGACGGCCTGCGATTGCCGGATAATGATTTCTGGTGGACCGTCGCTTCGTGTCGCAATGGAGTCTGGGGCTTTCAGGCCTACCACTATCCAACCGACGGCTTCGCGAACGTGAAGTTTTCGGCCAAGCTGTTCTCCTGGGACAAGGTGCCGGTTCCGGTCAACCCGCCCCGCAAACTCGAGCCCGCGGAACTGCGCCGCGACATGAACGCTCCCATCCACCGCGCCCGCGCCGACCGGTGGATGCTGGTGGTGGGAAAGGACGGGCTGCGACCGAGGCAGTAGCGGAATCCTTTGGGCTCCCTATATAATTCCAGAGTGGCTTGGCTTCTGAGTGTGGCGAGGACGATGGACTTTCTGCGTAGCGCAGGCTATTGGCGGTCAGGCGGCCCGAACGAGCCGCCGGGGACGCCGCCGGGTGGACCGCCCCAGCAGCCGCCTCGGCGTGACGACGGCGAGGGCGGAGACGATGGCCGTACCGGCGCGCTCACGCTCACGCGGACCCGCACGAAGAAGCCGTCGATGTACAAGGTGCTGATGCTCAACGACGATTATACGCCGATGGAGTTCGTCGTCGACGTTCTGCAGAACATCTTCCAGAAGACCCGCGAAGAAGCCACCGAGGTGATGCTGCACGTCCATCAGAAGGGCGTGGGTATCTGTGGTGTCTATACTTACGAGATCGCCGAGACCAAGGTGACCCAGACGGTAGACTATGCCCGCAAGAACCAGCACCCTCTCCAG
>JAKFVZ010000327.1 GCA_021732965.1 Reyranella sp. | reverse complement strand
CGGCAATCAGGCGCTCAAGGCCCGCTCGGCCGCGATCGACGCGGCGCGCGCCAGGGGCGAGGCCACCGTGCCGTCGCTGCTCGGCGAGGAGAAGGCCACCAACCCGTTCCTGCGCGCCGACGTGCCGGCGGTCCAGGCGGCGGTCGGCCTGGCGGGAGGCGACCCGGTCTCGGTGTTCGCCGAGGTCCGCCACCGCAAGGACGTGTTTCGATAAAACGGGGCGGAGCCCGCCCGTCGGTGGCGGTCAGAAGGCTTTGGGCTCCACCACTTTGTATATTCTGGTAATATACATCCATGATTGACCTCTCAAAGATCGAGGGCTTTGATTGGGACGAGGGCAATCGCCGGAAAAGCGTTGAAAAGCACGCCGTTGGCCAAGGCGAAGCTGAGCAGATCTTCTTCAATGATCCTCTGCTGGTCTTGGAAGACGTTCGACACAGCAGCCGCGAGTTGCGACTGCATGCACTAGGCCGGACTGATGAAGGGCGGTTGCTTCATGTGACCTTCACGCTTCGCGATAAGGGCTGCTTGATCAGGGTGATTTCAGCGCGGGCAATGCATCGCAGGGAACGTTCACGTTATGAGCAAGACACCTAAGTCCATTCCGAAGTTCCGCCGTGAAGCCGAGGAGCGCCGCTTCTGGGAGGCGCACGATTCCAGCGATCTTGTCGATTGGAACAAAGCGGAGCGCGTGCGCCTGCCGAATCTCAAACCCTCGACGACGTCGATTTCGCTGCGACTGCCTGTAACGCTCCTCGATCAGATCAAAGTGGCTGCCAACAAGCGCGACGTGCCTTATCAGTCCTTGATCAAGACATGGCTTGCCGAGAAAACGGTAAAGGGTTGAAGGATCGCTAGACTGCGATCCGCACGCCATTGAGGACCGACATCTCGTCAGCCGTTGGCTGCTGCCACATCGTCTCGATGAAATCGAACATCGGGCGCGTGACCTTCATGCGGAAGGTCTCTCCCTGCTGCTCGTTGCAGATCAGGTGGATCATGCCAGGTCTCCCGGCTGGCCGGCGGTCAGGCGGCCGAGCAGATCGGACAGGGTGGCGATCTCCGATTGGGTCCAGCGGTCGCGGAACAGGTCGGCGGCCATACGCTCGAGCGTCGTCCGCGCTTCGGCGACCCGCTTCTGGCCGGTCTCGGTCAGCACGACATAGGCGAGGCGGGCGTCGCGCGGATCGGCCTCGCGTCCGACGCAGCCCAGTTTCTCCAGCGGATTGGTCATGCGCGTCACGGTCGAGGGGCTGACATGCAGGCGCTTGGCGAGATCGACGCGGCTCAGTCGCCTGAGGGGCGCCCGGTCGAGGTGCATCAGCAGCAGCACCTCTTTCAGGGCAAGTCCGTGCACGGAGCCGAGTTCGCCGGCAAAGCGCTCTTCGAGGCGCGCCGTGGCGCGAAGCAGGTTCAGGGTGGCGGAGAAGGCAGAGTTGGTCATCGGCTCTATATAGGCCGATATGTTTCCGTTTGCAAGTATATTGCAATCAGATCAGCGCTATCTCTTCAGCGGCGGACCAGGCAGAAATAGCCGCTGAGCCCGAGCGCCAGCGCCAGCGCGGCATAGAGGGGTGTCTGCGGAACGGCGAGGAACAGCCACGGCGCGGTGAGCGGGCCAACGGCGGCGCCGAAGTCGCGCCAGGTCGAATAGCTCGCCTGGCTGGAGAGGACCGTGCCGTGACCCCGCTCGATCACCAGCACCGGGATCAGCGTGTTGAACATGCCGCGTGTCGTCACGATCATCAGCGCGCCCAGCAGCTCGTGGTCCGCCGCGATCAGGGCGAAGCCCGAAACCAGCAGCGCGGCGTTCGCGATGGCGATGCGCCGTGCCCCGAAGCGGTCGCCGATCCAGCCGCCGATCGGTCCGGTCGTCACTTCGACCAGCCAGCGCAGGGCCAGAAGCAGCGCCGTCGCCATCACAGGCGCCACGGACGTGATCGAGTCCTTCATCAGGAAGGCGAGCGTCAGCAGGAAGACACCGTCGCCGGAGAAGCCCATCACGAAGCCCCAGACTTCGAGGCGATGCGGCACCGGCAGCTTGAAGCCCTTCTTCGCCGCAGGTTCCGGCGGCAGGCGCGGCAGGACGATCGCTGCGCCCAGTGCGATCAGCGTCACGGCGCCAAAGATCAAGAAGACCGGCCGCGCGCCCAGTTCCAGCACGATCCAGGCGCCGCCGACCAGCGACAGCGCCTGCACGAGACCGATGGCGGCGCGGCTGGCGCCGACCCGCTTGCCGGCATTGGCGCGGTCGCTCACGGCATAGGCCAGTGTCGAGAGATTGAGGGCGGCATAGGAGATGCCCCACAGGATGCGCGCCAGGATCTGAGCCGTGGGGCTCTCGACCAGTCCATAGATGGTCGTCGAGACGGCCGAGCCCAGCGCGGCCGCGATCATCAGTGCGTGCGGGCCGATGCGCTCGCCGAAATGGGCGACGCCGGAATTGGCGACGAGGCGGATCCAGCGGTTGAGCGACAGCAGCACGCCGACCATCGCCAGCGAAAGACCGAACTCCTGATGATAGAGCGGCAGCACCGCGTAGAGCAGTGTGTCGCCGATCATGCAGACAGCGATCACCAGGCCCGGCAGCGCCATGCCGACGGGCTTGGCGCTGCCAGAAGGGCTGCTGCTCACTGGGTGCGCAGGACCAGGGCTTCGCGCAGGGCGGCCGCGCAGAGCGTCGTGCCGCGTCGTGCGCCGTGCAGCAGCATCGGCGAGCTCAAGAAGCCGTGCAGCATGCCGCCGAACTCGACCAGGTCGGCCTGCGTGCCTTCCTGGTGCAACCGCCAGGCATAGGCGCGGCCTTCGTCGCGCAGGGGGTCGTAGCCCGCCGTGACGACGAGGGCCGGCGGCAGGCCGGCGAGCGATTCCGCGCGCAGCGGCGAGACGCGCCAGTCGCCGCGGTTCGCCTTGTCGGGCGTGTAGTGGTCGAAGAACCATTCCATGGTGACGGCGTTCAGCCCGTAGCCGTCCTCGTAGCGACGGTAGGACTCGGTGCGGGCGACCGCGTCGGTCACGGGATAGGCGAGCAACTGCATCAGGAGCTTCGGCCCGCCATGGTCGCGCGCCCAGATCGACACCGCGGCGGCCAGGTTGCCGCCGGCGCTGTCGCCGCCGATCGCCAGGCGCGTGGGATCGATGCCGACCGACTCGCCATTGGCGGCGACCCACTTCAGGCCGGCGACGACGTCGTCGAACGCGCCGGGGAAGCGGGCCTCGGGCGCCAGGCGATAGTCGATGTGGAAGACCGCGATGCCGGCTTCGATGGCGAGCTGGGCGCAGAGCACGTCATGGCTGTCGAGATTGCCGAAAACCCAGCCGCCACCATGCGCATAGACAAGTGCCGGCAGCCTGGCGTCGGGGGCGGCCGAAGTCGGGCGATAGATTCGCACGGCCAGTTCGCCGCCCGGGCCGGGGATCGTGCGATCGACGACCGTGACATGGGCCGGGCGCGGGCCCTGGGCGCCGGGCCGCAGGGAGAGATAAAGGTCGCGGGCCGCCTGTGGGCTCAGCGTGTTCCAGGCCGGACGGTTCGCGGCCGCCATCAGGTCGATCAGCCGCTGGGATTCCGGATCGAGAGCCATTCCACCCACTCCATTCAAAACATTTGACCCACTCTAGCAGGCGTCGCCCCTGTTTCGTCACGAGGCGAATGGTAAGGTGTGCCATGACATTCGAACCGGACTTCAGCGAGCGCCCGTCGGCTTCGCCTTCCTGGTGGCGGCGTCGCTGGGACAGCGTGCGGACATGGCGCCCGGGCCGTTCGACGTCCGCCCCATCGTCAGGCGGTCGCACTGCCTGGAAGTGGACGTGGCGCATCGCCCTGCTGCTGGTGATTCTCTACTATCCGGTCGGCGCGCTGGTGACCGAGGATATCGACGACGATCCGCAGTTCACGGCGCGCGGCGTTGCACCAGGCGAAAGCAAGGCCGTGGCTACCGCGGCCGATCTCGTGACACGGGAGGTCGACGTCCACACCTGGACGCCGATGATGCCGTTCTTCATGCCGTCCGGCCTGCTCGACAACATGCCGAACTACCAGCGCGGCATCATGTCGGCGCTCGGCCGGTTCAGCACGGAGCTGATGGACCAGCTCGGCCGCACGCGCGGCTCGAGCCAGACCGACCGCGACCTCGAGCAGGCGCGCGGGTTCCTGAACGAGCAGCCCAACATCTGGCTGTGGCAGCCCAGCGTCTCGCTGCTGCCCTCGGCGACCTCGGCGCAGAAGTATCGCGCCGGCCGCGACAAGCTGATGGCCTACAACAAGCGGCTGGGCACCGGTCAGGCCGTGTTCGAGAGGCGCGCGGACAATCTCCAGGCGCTGCTCGACCGCATCGCCAACGATCTCGGCTCGGACTCCGCGGCGATCGACCAGCACGTCATTGAGAAGGCCGGCGATCTGTTCGACGCCAGGTGCGACGACATCTTCTATTTCAACAAGGGTCGTCTCTACGTCTACTACCTGTTGCTGCGCGACCTCGGTTCCGATTTCCAGAACGTGATCCGCGACCGCGAACTCACCAACGCCTGGAACGGCACGGTCGAGACCTTCCGCATCGCCGCCCAGCTCGACCCGTGGGTCGTCTGGAACGGCTATCCCGATGCGCTGCTGTTTCCCAATCACCTGCTCGCGCAGGGTTTCTACCTGCTGCGCGCACGCACGCAGCTGCGCGAGATCACCAACATCCTGCTGAAGTAGGCCGCGGCGTGGAGATCTATCTCCCCATCGCCGAGCTTTCGATGAACGTGTTCGTCCTGCTCGGCCTGGGCGCCGCGGCGGGACTGCTGTCGTGCATGTTCGGCGTCGGCGG
>JAKFVZ010000660.1 GCA_021732965.1 Reyranella sp. | reverse complement strand
CCCATCCTGCGGTGATCATGGCCGGCAGCGGCGAGACCGTGACCTACGGCTAACTGGAGGCGCGCAGCAACCGGCTGGCGCACCTGCTGCGGGCACACGGCATCGGGCGGCTCGACCACTATTCGATCTACATGGAGAACAACGCACGCTACGTGGAGTGCTGCACCGCGGGCGAGCGCACCGGCACCTACTACACCTGCGTGAACTCGTTCCTGACGGCCGACGAGCTGGCCTACATCCTGAACAACAGCACTTCGAAAGTGCTCATCACCTCGCAGGCCAAGCGGGACGTGGCCCTCGCGGCCCTGCCGCAATGCCCGGGAATCGAGCTTTGCATCGTCGTCGACGGACCCGGCGGCGAATCGAAGGGCGGCGCGGCGAGGATCGTCAACCTGGAAGAGGCGACTGCCGGCTTGCCCGACACGCCGATCCCCGACGAGTCGCTGGGCACGGCGATGCTCTATTCGTCCGGCACCACGGGGCGACCGAAGGGCATCGTGCGGCCGCTGGCCGAACAGCCGCCGTCGCAGCTCCTGCCGATCTTCTCCTTCCTGCTGAAGCTCTGGCAGTACCGCGAGGGCATGATCTATCTCTCGCCGGCGCCGCTCTATCACTCGGCGCCGCAGGCGGCGGTGAACCTCGCGATCCGCATGGGCGGCACCGTGATCGTCATGGAACGCTTCGACCCCGAGCATTACCTGCAACTCATCGAGAAATACCGCGTCACGCACAGCCAGCTGGTGCCGACCATGTTCTCGCGCCTGCTCAAGCTGCCGGAGGAAACGCGCACGCGGTACGATCTCGGTTCGCTGGAGATCGCCATCCATGCGGCGGCGCCCTGCCCCGTCCAGGTGAAGGAACAGATGATCGAATGGTGGGGCCCGATCATCCACGAATATTACGGCGCCACCGAGGGACTGGGCTTCACCGCCTGCAACTCCGAGGAGTGGCTGGCGCACAAGGGCACAGTGGGCCGCGTCCTGCTGGGCGAACTGCACGTGCTGGACGACGACATGAAGCCGCTGCCCGGCGGCACGCCCGGCACGCTGTGGTTCAAGACCGCGACGCCGTTCGAGTATTTCAACGACCCGGCCAAGACGCGCGAGGCGCGGTCCGAGGACGGCACGATGAGCACGGTCGGCGACGTGGGCTATGTCGACGCCGACGGCTTTCTCCACCTCACCGACCGCGCGACCTTCATGATCATCTCCGGCGGCGTGAACATCTATCCGCAGGAATGCGAGAACCTGCTGATCACCCATCCCAAGGTGGCCGACGCGGCGGTGTTCGGCGTGCCCAACGCCGATCTCGGCGAGGAGGTGAAGGCGGTCGTCCAGCTCATGCCGGGCGTGCCGAAGAATGCGGCGATCGTCGAGGACTTGCTCGCCTTCTGCGGCCAGCATCTCGCGCGCCAGAAGGTGCCGCGCTCCATCGACTTCGAGGACGAGCTGCCGCGTCTGCCGACCGGCAAGCTCTACAAGCGCCTGCTGCGCGACCGCTACTGGGGCGACAAGAAGAGCCGCATCGTCTGAGTCACCCGCGCGACCGGCGCTGCGACCGCGACAGCATCGCCGCGGGAATCAGGGCGGCCAGCGCCACGACGCCCACCACGATGAACGTGTCGGAGAAGGCCATGATCTGGGCCTTGCTCTGCACGATCGTCGCCAGATACTCGATCGCACCGGCCTTCTGCTGCTGATGCGGCAGGCCGCTGCGCTGCAGGAGCTGCTCGATCTGCGTCAGCATCCGTTCGGTCGTGCGGTTGCCCCAGTCCTGAGTGGCCGTCAGGGCGTCGGCATGGAAGCGCGTGCGGATCTCGAAAAAGGCGACCATCAGGTTGATGCCGAAGGCGCCGCCGAGCTGGCGCATGAAGTTGGCGACACCCGAACCCTGGCGCACCTTGTCCGCCGGCAGGGCCTTGAGCGAGGAGGCATTGAGGCTCGGATTGATGAAACCCAGCCCCAGCCGCGACACCATCACCATGCAGACCAGCGTCCAGAACGTGGTGTCGACGTCGGCGGCCGTCATCCAGGCGAAGCCCAGGGCGAACAGCAGCAGCCCGCCGATGATCATGGTCGAGGCCGGCATGGCGTCCGAGAGGCGCCCCGCGAGCGGGAAGATGAAGGCCAGCATGATGCCCGCCGGCATCATCATCAGCCCCGCCAGCAAGGGCGTGAAACCGATGATGGTCTGCACGAAGACCGGGATGATGTAGGTCGAGCCCATCATGCCGGCACCGAAGATGAAGGCAATGAGGGCCGCGGCGGAGAATTCGACGTTGCCGAAGATGCGCACGTCGAGCAGCGCGCGCGGCGTGTAGAGCTCCCAGCAGACGAAGGCCACCGTGGCCACGGCGCCGAGGACCAGCCGGAACACGATGGCGTCGGAGCCCCAGCCCTCACGCTGGCCGTCGGCGATACCGGTCATGAGACCGAACAGCGCCGTGCAGAGGAGCGCGAAGCCCAGCCAGTCGAAGGGCGGAATCACCTTCGGGATGGGCCGGTGCGGCATGAACACGAGGCCCATCACGGCGGCGACGACGCAGAAGGGCAGCGAGAGGAAGAAGACGTAGCGCCAGGAGAAGTATTCGATCATCAGCCCGCCCAGGGTCGGGCCGATCGCCGGCGCGAACACGACGCCGAGGCCGAACACGCCCATCGCCATGCCGCGGCGCTCCGGCGGAAACACCGTGAAGATGGTGGCCATGACCAGCGGCTGGGCAACGCCGGCGCTGAAGCCCTGCAGCACGCGGGCGAAGATCAGCGCATCCTCCGTCGGTGCCATGCCGCCCATCAGCGCGCCCACCGAGAAGAAGAACAGCGCGCCGACGAAGGTCCGGCGCTCGCCCAGGATGCCGCTCAGCCAGGCGTTGATCAGCATGCCGGCGGTCATCGTCGCCATGTAGGCCGACGACATCCACTGCGCCTTGTCCTGGCCGATGCCGAAGGCACCCATGACGTCGGGCACCGCTACGTTGACCGTGGTCATGGCCAGCACCATCGACACCACACCCATCATGCCGGTGATGGTGACCAGCCAGCGATAGGAAGGCCCATAGCGCTCGGTGAGCGCCGCGGCCGTCTGCAGGGGAACCGCGGCCGCCGTCATGGCTCATGACCCCATCGCCCCGTAAGACGGGGCACTTCCCCATTTGAATGGGGAAGAAAGCATTCGAACTCCTCCCCATTCAAATGGGGAGGTGTCGGCATCTTCGCCGACGGAGGGGTCATGGCCCTACCGGATGTCAATTTCGACTTCGACCATCATGCCGGGCGTTAGCGGCTTCGGCATCTGGACCATGTCGATCTTTACCGGCATGCGCTGGGTGATCTTGGTGAAATTGCCCGAGGGATTGGGCGTCGGCAGCAGCGCGAAGCGCGCCGTCGTGGCGCTGCCGATGCGGGCTACGCGACCGACGAAGGTCTCATTGGGATAGGCGTCGACCGAAACGCGCACCGTCTGGCCGATCTTCAGCTTGCCGATCTGCGTTTCCTTGATGTTGGCCTCGACCCAGACCTCGTCGGGATTGTGCAGCAGCAGGATGCGCTGGCCCGCGGCCACGTATTCGCCCGGCAGCGTGAAGGTACGGTCGATCACGGCCGGGATCGGGCTCTTGATGGTGCGGTCCTCGACATCGACCTGCTGCTGGCGCATCTGCGCCGCCAGTACGGCAACCTGGTGGGTCAACGCCTCGATCTGCGCATCGATCACGCCCAGCCGGTCGTGGCCGACCTTGGCTTCCGCCAGGCTGCCCTCGGCCTGCTCGTGTTCGGCCTGGAGCTGCAGGATCTGGATCTCGAGCTTGGTCACCGCCGTCTGCGCCATCTGGAACTGGCGCTCGTTGATCACCTTGCCGGCGAACAGCGTCCTGCTGCGTTCGAGCTCCAGCCTGGCGAAATCGAGGTCGGCGCGGAGGGCAGCCAGCGCCTTCTCGCGGACCGTGATGATGGACGTTCGCGTGCGCATCGAGGCATCGGCCTGGTTCTGGTCGAGCTTGCGTTCGGCGCGCAGCCGCGCCCGCTCGACCCGCACGCCTTCGATCTGCGCCTTCAGGCCATCGACCCTGAGCTTCGCCGCGCGATCATCGATCTTGACCAGGGTCTGGCCCGCTTCGACCCGCTGGCCCTCGCGCACCGCGAGGTCGACGATCCAGCCTTCGGCGCGGCTCGACACCGTCACGATGTCGGCCGTCACCCGGGCGTCGTACTCGTAGACGTGCGTCAGTAGCAGATGCAGTTCGCGCCCGCCATAGGCCACGGCGATGAGCAATGCGAGGCCGATGGCGATGAAGCGGGGACGCAGCAGGACGCGAACGATGCCGGACGTCCGGCCGAGCCGCCCACGCGGCACCACGCCGACCGCGGGCGATGCTGGCGGCGTCTTCAGGGCGGGCGGCGGCACCGATTGATCCACGACTATCCTGCCGTTCTCAACCGGGGGTTCGCGCTGCTGTCATCGAAAAAGAATAAGGCCGAAACAATCGGTGGGCCAACGATCTTCGCGCAAAGGGTGCGCCTTGCTGCAACGCGCGGAACGCATGCCGTCCCCGCAGTTCCGCATCCGTGCTCGCCGCTCTTGCCAAAACGAACGACCGGGTCGACGCTGACGACGCAGCCTGCACGGACACCGCTCGCACAGCAAAAATTCAACCAGGACCCCCAACAGGACCCGTCGCCATGCCCGATGCTTCGCACGCTTCCGCTCCTCGCCCGCTCGACGCTGCCCCTCTTGATGTCGCGATCGTCGGCGGCGGCCTGGGCGGCCTCTACGCCATCAATCGCCTGCGCAAGCTCGGGCTCAAGGTCCGGGCCTACGAAGCCGGTTCGG
>JAKFVZ010000161.1 GCA_021732965.1 Reyranella sp. | reverse complement strand
AGCAAGTGCTGCGGCCGCCAGAGCAAGCCAGGCAGGCACTTTGCGCTCGATAAGAACGAGGGCGACGCCCAGCACTGCCGGCGAAAGCGCCTTCAGCGAGAACGCCGCCTTGTCCATCCGCTCGATCGCCTTGCCGATCATCTCCAGATGCTTGACGCGGTCGTACTGAATGTCTGCCATTCGTCTAGTTGACGACGGCTGGCCTGGTGACGGCAATGAGAAAACGCCGGATTCGCCTACCTGCGCCGCTTCTTGCCAGGCCACGGCAGAATGCCGTCCAGCTCGGCAAGGCCTTGTTCTCCCTCTTCGTCGGCTTGCGACCGATCCGTCGAAGGCGGCGGGAGCTCCTCATCCTCGAACCACAGGAGCGCGATCGTCTGGTTCCACTGCTGGAGGTGCCGGGCATCCTCCAGAAGGGTGCCGCCGCGGTCCCATGAGCTAAACCAGAGATCGGCTGCCGTCTCTTCCGGCCCGTCGCACACCCCGCCGCCATGGAGGCGTGCACAGACCGAGCCGGCGGGCAGAGCCATACGAGGCGTGATCCATGCCTTTCCCTGCCGAAGCGTCGTCGACCGCGAGGCATACCGTACGGCGCCCTTCTCCGAGAGCACGAACGCGCAGGGGAAGCCGGCGACCGCGGCAAACCGGGACCCGGCGGCGGTCGTGGAGGTCTCGAATTGGCCGGCCAACTCGTCTATGGCGGCGAGGCTGATATCGGCCTTGTCCACGAAGCGCTTGAAGAGGCCATAGGGCAGCAGGAGTTCTGCGGCGAACACATCGCAGAGGATCTCGTTAAGCGGCCGCTTCGCGTAACTCCACCATGGCAGCTGCTCGTGGTCGGAGGGCAGCCCCAGCACAATGTGGGCGATCTCGTGACAGGCGGTAAACCGCTGACGTTCCGGCCGATCATTGGCATTGACGCAGATGTAGTGTCGGCCGTCCTTCTCGAAGGAATAGCCCGCTTCGTCCGGCCCCAGGCTCTTGTCCTTGCGCAGCACGGCCCCGATCTCGCCTGCATACGCCTCTATGGGCACCGGCACGCCGGTCGGGGCGACCTTGTTGATAAGCGCGCGGGCCTTCAGCACTGTGGAAAGTTCATCCAAGTCCCTCGTCTCCCAGCATGCGCCGTATCCGCTCGATGGCCGTCCTGTAATCCGGCCTGGTCGGGCCCCGGAATGCCATGTTTGCGGCCATTCCGAGTTCTTCAGGCGTCACAGTCTGATCTTCCAGGGCGTATTCCGCCAGTCCGATACTGACGTTGGGATGGCGCGCAAGATATCGCAGCAACTCGCTGTCGCGCTTGGTGGTCTTGAGGGCCCGAGTCAGCCTCGTCAGGGCCTCGTCCGACGGCGCTTCCTTCTCGCCGGTCTCCAACCGGTGGACATAGGCATGATCAATCTTTGCGAGAAGGGCCAGCTCCCGGAGCGATAATCCTCGTCTTTCTCGCAGCTTCCGCAAGAAAACACCGAAGGCAGACTGGGTCATTGCCCCTCCTTGACAGGCGGAATTCCGCTACCTATCTGTTGTCTAATTGGGCAACAGAACCCTGAATAATGGTCAGCATACCTGACCTATCACCGTATATCAGTTTAGGAGTCCGTTGCCCATCTAGACAATGCGCCGCAGCCGCCGAGGTTGCGTCAAGACAGTGACCGGGACGGATGGTGTTTTAACCCCTCTGATTGCAAGGATTAGCTCATGGCCCGCAAGGTCTTCTATTCGTTTCACTTCAAGCGTGATGCCTGGCGCGCCGGCCAGGTTCGCAACTCCAACATGATCGCCAACGATGACGAGTATGGCGTCATTGACTCCGTCGAATGGGAGAAGATCGAGCGTGGCGGCGACGCCGCCATCAAGCGCTGGATCAACGAGCAGCTCGAGTATACGTCCGTCACAGTGGTCCTGATCGGCGCCGAGACGGCAGATCGCGAATACGTCGACCATGAGATCCGCCGGAGTTGGGAGCGGGACAACGCGCTGCTGGGCGTGCGCATCCATGGCGTCAAGAACCAGGATGGCGAAACCGACAATCGAGGTGCCAATCCGTTCGACAACGTCCAGCTTTCGGACGGCACGCGGCTCTCGCAGATCTGCAAGGTCTATGACTGGGTCGCTGACGATGGTCGAGCGAACCTTGGCATCTGGGTCGAGGAGGCCTACGAGGCGCACGAAGCATACAAGGGCGAAACGGTCCTCGAGAAGGCTGAGACGGCCGCCCCTTACATCCGCGAGACACCTGCCGTCGCGCCGACGATCGCTCCCTCGCCGGGACCGGCAGTGATCAGGAACCCCTCGAAGCCGTGGGCGCGGTAGGGGGTGCTTGCTTTCTCCGATGAAGAAGTCGCGGCGGCAATAACGATGCATCCTCGACTTGCCCGGACGGGCCCGGGCAAGCTCGAAGGGGAGGTCGTGGTCCACGCCGTATACGACGGCGAGGAGATCAAGGATTGCTTCAAGGTCCGGATCACGAAGGACAATCCGGCGTCAGACCGCGTGCCGGCGCTTCACGAGATCGGCGGGCGGACTGAAGCCGTGGCGGCAAAATGGGGTCTCGCCGATACGCGGGATCTGCACCGCAATCCCGACGGTGGCTCAGCCTGCGTGTGCGTGAGACAGGAGGAAGCAGACAAGTTCCCCTCAGGCTCTGACCTCACCTTCTTCATCGACGGGCTGGCCCGAGACTATCTCTACGGCCTGGCCTTCTATGATCGCCATCGCCGGTGGCCGTGGGGGGAGCGCAGCCATGGCAGCCTGGGGCTGCTCGAATTCTACGCGGACAACACGACGCCGCAGAAGCAGGACGCCATCGAGGCGATCATCCCCTCCTTCCTCAAGGAAAAGAACTGGCTCGACTACGACAAGCAGCTGCGGCGGCCTCGAGGCCACAGCCCGTGTCTGTGCGGTTCGGGATTGCCGTTCCGCAAATGCCATCCGGTGGCCTTGCAGGGGGTGGTGCGGCTTGCGGCGGAACTCGACCGCCTTGGCGTGAGGCGCTGCAGCCTATTCCAGAAAGTGCGAGCAAAGCAGGAAATGGAGAGTTGATGAACGACACCGACGCCCAACTGGATCGGCACGCTGAGTTCGAGCAGACGATAGTGGGGCGTTTCCGAGGTGCCCTAAGTGACGAAGACCGCGGGCTCATGGCCCGTACGTTCTGGATCAGTGATCCGGAGGCGTTGCCCAATCTTCTTGACCGGGTGCCCGCCCGCGATGAAGTACCCGAGATTGAATATCGATACGATGTAACACCGCCCAAGGGCAAGAGCCGCCCCTATGTGAGGTGCGCGCACTGTTTTCGACCGATCCACTGGAAGGGCAACGTTGCCAGGTATGCCGACGGATGCCGACTCCTTCTTGGTTGCGATTGCGGAGAAAAGCAGTTCGGCTTCAGGTGGTCCGGTCGCGAAGAGCATTTTTCCGACCGCATGAGCAGGCATGATCTTCTCATGCGTCTTGAGGGATTGGAAACCGCGCTACCGCTTCTGCATTCGTTCCTCGTGATGCTGTCTGAGTATCCTGGCCTCGAGGGGCTGATCAGCCTCAGGGACGAACTCCACACGAAGATGCCGGAGCTCGTTTCTCTCCTCACGAGGGTGCTGCACGCATCGGGCGGTGAGTTGGAGATTACGGAGCACATCCGGGACGTCGCCGCCGAAATAGCCAGGGACGATCGGCAGAAATACGCCAAGAACCCGGAGACGAAGCCCATCTTCATAAGCGTGACCAAATCCCTCGGCCGGATCGCCGGCGCGTCGTTTGTACTCGAGGGTGCATCACCCCTGATTGACGCTCGCAAACTGGTAAATGCGTGCACACACCTTCAGCGTCGATTTGCGCTCGTGACCAGCCGGCATGTCCTGGAGGCATCGGCCCTGCTCGAGGAGGGCGAAGCCGTTGTCCGCGCGGCCGACGGCATCGTCAGTCGGCTGGAGGCGGCTAACAAATTCTTCGGCCTCTCGAACCTGCAGGCGATCATCCAATGGCTGCGTAAACGCATGAAACTAACCGTCTACACGGTATCCCAGGCCGCCCTGGCCCGCCTCGGCGAGGTGGAAACTGTCCGAATAGAGCGACGGCTTATTGCCGTGCCGGAATGGTCGTCCCGAAAGCGAATTGGGGATCTCCTAGGTATCTAGATGACTGGTCCTTAGCGAGCTTGCAACAGATGATCCTTCCTCGGAGGAAGCCTTGGCCAAAAACATCGTAATTTTTTCCGACGGGACCGGCCAGGACGGCGGTGTCCGTGCCGAGCAACGCATGAGCAACATCTACAAGATGTATCGTGCCTCCAGGGTGAGCCCGGAAACCGCCATCGATCCAAGGGATCAGGTTGCATTCTACGACCCAGGCCTGGGAACCGAGACGACGGCAACGGGGATGACAGGCCTGGTACGCTGGACACAGAAGACCATGGCCTCGGTATCGGGGCGCGGCATCACGACCAATATCGCCGAGTGCTACGAGTTCCTGATCAACCACTACCAGCCCGGCGACCGCATCTTCCTCTTCGGCTTCAGCCGCGGCGCCTACACCGTGCGCAGCATCGCCAATCTCCTGATGCTCTGCGGCGTGCCGACCCGGCAGGGCGAGCAGCCGCTGCAGCGTTTCAGGAAGTCGATCCGCGACATTGCTCACGAGGCGGTTCATGACGTGCTGGAGCATGGTGCGGGCCATCCGCGCGCCGAATTCGAGGATGAACGCCTGGAACTGGCTCGGAGATTCCGGGCCGCGTATGCCGCCGACCACGACTCCGGTGAAGTCCATAGCTCCAACGCAGCGCCTTATTTCATCGGTGTCTTCGACACCGTCGCCGCGCTCGGCGTCAAAGG
>JAKFVZ010000156.1 GCA_021732965.1 Reyranella sp. | reverse complement strand
TCGAGGGAACAGCTGGAGTATGCCCGCGCGCGGCTGGAGCGGGCCGGGCTGGCCGACCGCGTCGACCTGCAGTTCCGCGACTATCGCGACATCGAGGGCCGCTACGATCACATCGTCTAGATCGAGATGATCGAGGCGGTCGGCGAGCGATTCTGGCCCGACTATTTTGCCACGCTGAAGCGCCACGTCGTGCCCGGCGGGTCGGCACTGGTGCAGGCCATCGTCATCGCCGACGATTTCTTCGAACGCTACCGCAGGCAGCCGGACTTCATCCAGACCTACGTCTTTCCCGGCGGCATGCTGCTGTCCCCCACCAGCCTGCGCGAACAATGCCGGCAGGCCGGCCTGAAGGTGGCCGAACTCTACAGTTTCGGACTGGACTATGCGCGGACCCTCGAGACGTGGCTCGGCCGCTTCGACAAGGTCTCCGATCAGGTTGGACACATGGGTTTCGACGAACGCTTCCGGCGGATGTGGCGGTATTACCTCGCCTATTGTGCCGCAGGCTTCTCGGCGCGCCGCACGGACGTTTTGCAGGCACACTTCAGGCATATATAACGGTCGGCAATCAAGGCCGCCGCTTCAAGGTGAGCCGAACAGGAAGGCATAACACGCGTGCATGCGCCACAGTCCGGGGTCGGCTCGACCTCGTCGATACGGTTGAGATTCGATCGTCTCGTCGCCTATTCCACCAACCAGCTTCCGCTCAACATGGCGGCGCTGCCGGTGGTCCTGAACGTCAGCCATTTCTATGGTGAGGTCCTCAAGGTGCCGCTCGGCATCATGGGCCTCATCTTCATCGCCACGCGCGTGATCGACGCGGTGCAGGATCCCGTCATCGGCCTGATCAGCGACAAGTTCACCCATCGCGGCCCGCGCGGGCGCCTCACCTTCGTCGCGCTGATGCTGCCGCTGCTGATCGGCGGCTTCTACATGCTCTTCCATCCGCCGCAGTCGCTGTTCACGCAGCCCGGGCTGCTGGCGGCCTGGCTGTTCGTGGCCCTGTTCGTCGTCCATCTCGGCTATGCCGGCGTTTCGATCAGCTATCACGCCCACGGTGCGGAGCTGACCGACGACTACAACGAGCGAACGCGCGTCACGGTCGGCCGCGAGGTGTTCGGCCTGATCGGCATGACCCTGGCGGTGGTGCTCCCCACTTACTTCACTGCCCAAATGGGCGAGCATGCCGGCTACGTCTACATGGGACTGATCTTCATCCCCATCGCCGTGCTGTTCTCCCTGCCGACGCTGCTCTGGTCGCCGCCCTCGTTGCACCCGCCGGTCGTGCGTGAGAATCCGGAGATCCATGTCCGGTACTTCCGCGACTGGTTGACCAGCCTGGCGCCATGGCTTGCCCGGCCGACCCGAAACATGGAGCGAAGCGTCACGATCAAGACGCTGATCCCGTTTTTCGCCCCGCTTAAGAACAAGCTGTTTCGTCGCCTGCTGCTCGTATTCATCGTCAATGGCGCCGCGCTGGGCGTCGCGGTCTCGGTGATGCTCTTTTACGTCGAGCATGTGCTGAAGGGGAACAAGCTGCAGGCCGGGGTCATCCTGCTGGTCTATTTCGGCGCCGCCGCCGCCAGCGTGCCGCTCTGGATGATGCTGTCGCGCCGCTTCAGCAAGACGGCCGCCTGGTTCATCGCCATGGTCCTGACAGCCGTGTCGATGTCCTTCGGCGTTTTCCTTGGCGCCGGCGACTTCGTCTGGTTCATGCCGATCGCCATCATCACCGGCCTGGGCATCGGCGCCGACTACGGGCTGCCGCCGTCTGTCCTGGCCGACATCATCAACTCCGACGAAGGCAAGGACACCAAGGGCGATACCGGCGCCTACTTCGGCCTGTGGGCGCTCTCGACCAAGCTCGCGACGGCGATCGGCGCGGCGGGCTCGCTGCCGGTCGCGGCGTTGCTCGGCTTCAACCCATCGGTCGGCCAATACAGCGCCACGGCGCTGATTTTCGTCTACATCGCCATTCCGGTGGCGATCAAGATCATCGCCGCGCTGCTCATCTGGTACATCCGCATCGAGGCCGATCGTGGCTCGGTGCGCGACGAGATCCTGGGGCGGCCGGCCGGGATGCTCCGCTAAGCGAGGAAGCCGAGCCTCTGCGGCTGACGCAGGCCGAAATCGCAGCGCTGGCCCCAGCAACCCTGGGCCAGCGTGGCGAACACGTTGCGGAAATCGACCGTGTGCCTGAGGTCGCCGTCCTGCAGATCCGACAGCGACGGATAGACGCCGTGAAGGCCTCCCTTCACGGCCCCGCCCATCGCGAAGTGCGGCGCCGACGTGCCGTGGTCGGTTCCGGCGCTGGCATTCTGCCGGGCGCGGCGGCCGAACTCCGAATAGGTCATCACGACGACATCGTTCCAGAGGCCGGCGCCGATCAGGTTCTGGCGCAGGATCGCAAGGTTCGCGGCAAGGAAGGCCAGCAGCCGCTCGTGCGTGGGCGCCTGGTTTGCATGTGTGTCGAAGCCGCCCAGGGCCAGCTTGATGGCGATGACCGGCACCTTCGCGGTCAGGAGCCTGGTGGCAAGGTCCAGCTGCCGACCCAGCAGGAATTCCTGGCCATAGGCATCGACCGGCGCCGGTGCGGACCGCAGCCGATCACGCAGGCCGGCGGCCGCGGCGTTGATTTCCCGGCGGACCGAAAGCAGGTGGTTGAGCGCGGGATTGCCGCCATCGCTGACGCCGGGCATCGCGCTCATGGCATCGGCCTGGCGAAGGAAGTTCTCGGCATCCTGCATCACGATGGTGCGCAGCGAGCGACCGGCGGAGGGCAGCACGTTGGTGTCGGCCACCACGCAGTCGACGCCGATGCCCTTCGCGATCGGGGTCCCGTTGAACGCCTGGGCAACCCATCCCTCGCTCAGCGTCTGCGACGACGCCGAGGCGGTGTCCCAGATCTCGTTCGACCGGAAGTGCGAGCGGTTGGGATAGGGATAACCGACCCCCTGCAGGATCGCGAGATCGCCCGCCTTCCAGGAGTCCATCAACGGCGCGAGCTTCTCGTGCAGGCCGACCCGTTCGTCGAGTTGCACCACTCTCTCGCGCGGAACGCCGATGCCCGCTCGCAGATCGCGATATGCCGGATCGGCATAGGGCACGAGCGTGTTCAGCCCGTCATTGCCCCCTTTGAGTTCGACCAGCAGGAGAACGCGGCTCATCGCCTTCTCCTCACTTCAACTGGTAAGCGGTGTCGAGCAGCGCGGCGGCGACGACCGCCCCCGCGGTGCCATTCGTATCGCCCCCATCGACCGGCTGGCGCGGCAGCAGCGTGCGCACCAGCAACGGCCCGTCGACGCCGGCCAGCGTCGGGCCGAGGCGTGCCTCCTGCCCGGCCCCGCGCAGGCTGCGGCCTTCCACGGGGCGTGGCGGCTCCATCATCTGCATAGTGCTACCGTCACTCGCGGGAAGCTGTTCGCGGCGGTCGGCGCGCCGGCTCGGGCGGCTGGCCATCTGCATCCCGCCCTCCATCGGCGCCACGGTCGTCGCCTCGACCATGCGCCGCAGGAATTGCTGACGCAGCAGCAGCGTGTACGTTGAAATCCAGCTCTCACCCCCCGCCCAGCCCTTGACGTTCGGCGGATCGAAGGGCGTCTGCCCCAGCCCCTGCAGCATGCGCACCAGGCCCGTCTTTTCCGGAACGGGCAGTCCCAGCACATGCACGGTGCCCACGATCACGTCGACCGGAGACTTGATCAGCGCGCCGCGATTGGCGGGATCGCGGAACGCGGGCGAAAGCAGCAGCGCGCGCATCAGGGGCTTGATCTCGTAGCCACCGTCGCGGAACAGGGCGGCGAGCCGCCTGACCTCGCCGGGGTCGGCTTTCAGCGACACGAACTCCCGCCAGAGCTTCTCGACGACCGTCTCGGCGGTGCGCGGATGGGCGAGCAGGATGGCCAGTATGTCGTCGCCCCCGAAACGACCGGTCTTGCCGAGAAAAGTCTTCTCGCCGTCGTCGTGCTGCCCGGCGCGCTCCATGAACTGTCCGGTCTCCCGATCGACGCTCCAGCCCGTGAAGGCGCGCGCCGCCGCCTTGACGTCCGCCTCGCTGTAGCGGCCCTCGCCCAGAGTGAAGAGTTCGAGCAGCTCGCGGGCGAAATTTTCGTTGGGTTGCCGCGCCACCGACCGCATGCCGTCGAGATAGATCAGCATCGCCGGGTCGCGTGCGACCGATTTCAGCAGAGTCGCATAGTTTCCCAGCGCCTCGCGCCGGAACAGGGCGTTCTGCCGGAACAGCGAACCGGGATAGCGCACCTTCATCAGCGACGAGGTGAAGTGACCGTGCCAGAACAGGGTCATGCGCTCGACCAGAGGCTGGTCGGTCACGATCATCTCCTCGACCCACCAGTTCTTGAGTTCGCGCCCCTGCTCCTGGACCGGCCGCACGACATCGGGCTGCTTGCGTTCGGCCTCCGCGGCCTGCTGCCGGCGGCGCAACTCGGCCGGGCCGAGGCCGATCCATGCCGGGGCCGGTGTCATCGCTTCACGGCGGGGATTGTCGAGCAGCCCGTCGACCGCGACCGTATAGTCGATCGATTCGAGCGCGTGTATCTCGGCGGGGGTAACGCCAAAGGAGGTGCGCGCCAGAAGATGCCGCGCTTCGTCGAAGCCCATCGCCGATGCGGCGCTGGCCGGCGGCGCGGGCCAAAGATTCACCGAGAGGCCGGCAGAGAACGCGGCAGCCCCTTCCATGAAACCACGACGACCAAGGCGTGTACTCAAGACAGGCCTCCTACTGCGGCGGACGCGGAGGTCCCCCGGGCGGTGGACGAGGCGGCGGAGGCGGCGGAACGATCCGCTCCACCATCAACCGCTGCAGCCGCTCGAGC
>JAKFVZ010000154.1 GCA_021732965.1 Reyranella sp. | reverse complement strand
ACCATAGCGAACCTAACCGGACTGGCGCGACGATCGCCGTAACGGCCCACTCGCCGGTGTATCCAAATCTGCCGGCGAGTTCCCCTGATCGTGCCTGGGGCGCAATGGTCAGCGCCGCGATCATGAGGATCAGAGACCAAAGATGCCTGTTCATCGCCATATACCGCGCCACCGCGCCAAGCTACCATGCATTTAATCCGAGATCGAAATCCGCAAATTCAGATCCTGTCCTGGCGCGAGAGGTTTGCTGCCGCGCTTCGCTTGCGAGGCGTCGCGGCCGAAGCCACGCCGCGGCGGACGCGGGGGAAGGTTCGCAAGTACGACAAGGGCACGGTGGTGGCGCTGCGTCGACGCGGGGTCGTTCCGGACACCGACAAGTGGGCTCGGGACGATGTCGTTCGAGCGGCAAAGGGCGGCGGCTCGGGTTCGCGGCCTTGGGAGGCTAAGGCTCGAGAACGGCAGGCAAAGATCCGAGCGCAGTACCTGGCTCATGCCAAGGAGCTCGAGCGGACCGGGAAGGGGCCCGATCGGGCTCTTGCGATGAAGGTGCGGGAATTCGTGGCGAGGATGCCTGGTCCGGAAACGCGCCGTGAGCAGTTGATGCGGGAATTGGGCTCTGCTGCGCAGAGGGCTCGAACAGATCGGACCGACGTCCCTGATCGCGGAGATCCGAAGCCTGGTGGGAAAGAGCGATGAACCGATGAGGTAACGTTGAGCGAGAAGGCCAAACGTCGCTCTAATGTCGATCAAGCCCGCATTGGCTATGGTCCGCCAGCGCCTCGATGATCTTGCAGTCGCAGGCCGTGACTCCGCCAGAGCAGGCTGCCGCAATGCGCTCTAGCTCCGTTTCCAGAGAGCGCAGCCGCGTAATCTTGTGTCGCACCTCGTCGAGATGGGCGACCGAAATCGCGTGCGCCTCGTCGCAAGCCATGCCGGGGTTGTCCGACAGCCTGAGTAGGGCGCGGATGCCGTCGACGGGAAAACCGAGATCGCGCGCGTGCTTGATGAAGGCTAGGCGCTCGATATGGGCGCGGCCATAGCGGCGCTGGTTGCCCTCTGAGCGCTCTGGCTGCGGAAGAAGCCCGACCTGCTCGTAGTAGCGGATCGTCTCGACCTTCACGCCGGTCCGAACCGCGAGCGATCCGATCGGCATGAGGCGCGCGAGGTTTTTCGCGGCCATCTGCATTTTACCCCTTGAACCTGAAGTGGCTAGAGATCGTATATAGGTTTTCTCGCGGCGCGTGCAAACGGAGATCACCATGACAGCGACCTCGGACGCTAAGCTCAATACCGTGAGCTGGAAGGTCGGCGGGATGGACTGCGCAAGTTGCGTGGCGAAAGTCCGCGGCGCAGTCGAGCGCCTGCCCGGCGTCAGCGACGTCAGCTCTCGATCATGTCGGAAACGCTGGTACTGGCGCTCGATGAGAGCCAGACCC
Source organism: Reyranella sp. (assembly GCA_021732965.1). Lineage (GTDB taxonomy): Bacteria > Pseudomonadota > Alphaproteobacteria > Reyranellales > Reyranellaceae > Reyranella. The sequence goes on along the minus strand of JAKFVZ010000154.1, from coordinate 3,402 downwards.
GGCGGGAGGCGGTCGAGAAGCGCGTCGCAAGCCTCGGTTACACCATGACGGCGCTGGCGGCGAAGGTGACGCCGGTCCAGGAGCCGGCAGCACCGTGCAGCTGCAGTCGGCCCCAGGAGCAGGCGGAAGTGGCGCCCGCGACGGCGGTCCAGCGCAATCTGGAGCCTTTGAGCTGGAAGGTCGGAGGCATGGACTGCGCCAGTTGCGCCGCGACTATCCGTGGCGCGATCGGGCGTCTGCCTGGCGTTAGCGACGTAAAGATCTCGGTGGCGTCTGAAACTCTGACGCTAGCGCTGGACGAATACCAAACAAGGCGAGACGTAATCGAGAAGCGCGTCGCAAGCCTTGGCTACACCACGGCGATCGTTGCGCCGAAGACGCAAGCGTCGAATCCCACAGCCTATGGTCGTGGCGAACTTGAAGATTCTGCCGGCCACGGGATGCCGGGCCATGTTTATGAGGCGACGCCGGACGGCGCGTCTTGGTACCAGACCAATAAGGGCCGTCTCGTGCTGACGACGGGCGCGCTGCTCGGTGCGGCCTGGGTGTCCAGCCTCGTCTGGCCTGCCGCCGCGCACTGGGCCTTCATCGCGGCTTGCGTGATCGGGATCGTGCCGGTAGCGCGCAAGGCCTATGCGGCCGCAAGCGCCGGCATGCCCTTTACCATCGAGATGCTGATGACCATCGCCGCCACGGGCGCGCTGTTCATCGGGGCGGCCGAAGAGGCGGCGTTGGTCGTCTTCCTTTTCGCCGTCGGTGAGGTGCTGGAGGGCGTTGCCGCCGACCGGGCGCGGGCCTCGATCCGGGCGCTCGGCGATCTCGTGCCCAAGACCGCAATCATCGAGGAGAATGGCGAAACGCGCACCGTCGATGCGGCAGGCCTCGCAATCGGCCAGATCGTGCTGGTGCGCCCGGGCGACCGCATCCCCGCCGATGGCGAAATCACGGACGGCGTCTCCGGAATCGACGAAAGCCCAGTCACGGGCGAGTCGGTGCCCAAGACCAAGGGCGTCGGCGAGCCGGTCTTCGCCGGCTCGGTCAACAGCGAAGCGGCGCTGCGCGTCCGCGTCACCAAGGCGGCAGAAGACAACACGATCGCGCGCATCATCCGGCTAGTCGAGGAGGCGCAGGAAGCGCGCGCGCCGACCGAGCGCTTCATCGACCGGTTCTCACGCATCTACATGCCGGCGATCGTCGGGCTGGCGGTCCTGGTCGCCATCGTGCCGCCGCTGCTGCTCGGCGGAGAATGGTCGGTCTGGGTCTATAGGGCGCTGGCGCTGCTGCTGATCGGCTGCCCCTGCGCGCTCGTCATCTCGGTCCCGGCTTCGATCGCCGCCTCGCTCTCGACTGGCGCGCGCCAGGGCCTGCTGATGAAGGGCGGCGTCGTCATCGAGGCCGCCGCCAAGACCGGCATCGTCGCCTTCGACAAGACCGGCACGCTGACGCAAGGGCGCCCGCGCTTGACGGAGGTCGTCGCGCTGGGACGGGCCGAACGCGAGGTGATGGAACTGGCTGCCTCCGTCGAGACCGGATCGAGCCACCCGCTGGCGCTTGCAATCATCGAGCGCGCTAAGGCGCATGTGATCCCGGTTCGCAACGCAGCCGAGGCGAAGGCCATCGCCGGACAGGGCGTCACCGGCACGCTGGACGGTGTCACGATCTTCGTCGGGGCGCCGCGCCATGCGCTGTCGCGCGCCACATTCGACGAGGACGCCAAGGCCGCGGTCGAGCGGCTGGAATCGGCTGGCAAGACCGTCGCGGCTGTGATCGCCGACGGCGTTCTCGCCGGGCTGATCGCGCTGCGCGACGAGCCGCGCGATGACGCCGCCGCCGGGATCGCCGAGCTGAAGCAGATGGGCATACGCTCGCTGATGCTGACTGGAGACAACGCCCGCACGGGGGCGGCCATCGCCGGTTCGCTCGGCATGGAGCACAAGGCCGAGCTGATGCCGGAGGACAAGGTCACGGCGATTAAGGCCCTCTCGACTGAAGGTTCGGTCATGATGATCGGTGACGGCATCAACGACGCGCCGGCGCTGGCCGCCGCCGGCATCGGCGTGGCGATGGGCTCGGGAACCGACGTCGCGCTGGAGACCGCCGACGCGGCGATCCTGAAGAGCCGGGTCCGGGACGTGGCTGCGATGATCCGGCTCGCGCGAGCGACGATGAGCAACATCCGCGTCAACATAGCCATCGCGCTCGGTCTGAAGGCGGTATTCCTGGTCACCACGGTGTTCGGCTACACCGGCCTGTGGGTCGCAATCCTGGCTGACACGGGTGCCACCGTCATCGTAACGGCCAACGCGCTGCGGCTGCTACGCTTCAACGCCGGCAAGGCGGCCTGACCACATCATGGCGCACGCAACGACGCTACAAATTCGCTTGGGCAAGGCGCTGGGCGTCGCGCTTCTGGCGGCCGCCCTCGACCAGCTCTCAAAATGGGCGATTTTGACCTATGTCATGGCGCCGCCGCGCGTGATCGAGATCGCCCCGTTCCTGAACCTGCGCCTCGGCTTCAACTACGGTGTCAGCTTCGGCATGTTCCGGGATACACTCGAAGCGTGGCCCGGCCTGCTCGCCGCGTTCAAACTCGCCGTCGCGATCGGATTAATTGTCTGGGCTGCAAAGAGCTCACAGGGAACGGAGCGTATTGGCCTTGGCCTAATTGCCGGTGGGGCGCTTGGCAACGCACAGGATCGCTGGCGACAGGGCGCAGTGACGGACTTCATCGACCTGCACTGGGAAGGCTGGCACTGGCCGACCTTCAACGGCGCCGACATCGCTATATCGGCTGGCGTCGTTTTTATGATTTGGGCATGCCTGCCGTCGAAAGCCAACGAAGTTCCGCGGCCTTGAAGGTGCGTCGACCGCGTCTGGAATCTAGATGAGCTTGGTCACGATCCATTACAGAGGGTAGAGCGCCGCAGGTTTGAATACATTCGCACGTTGGCGCGCAAAATTAGGCCGGTCGGTCGACAACTAATACCAACGGCCGGTGAGGCTGACTCACGGGGTCTTTTCCGCAGCTCGTTTCGCTGATTCCATGGGCGCGAGGAGGATTCGCGCCATGGCTGCTGCGGTGAAGCTTCGGACGGACTACTCGGCCGTGGACCTGCGCCGGATCGCGGCGGGGTCGCGGCACGCCAATCAGAGCCGCCGGCTTTTGTCGCTGGCGGCGGTTCTGGACGGGATGGATCGGGAGCAGGCGGCGCGGATCGGCGGCATGGACCGCCAGACGCTGCGCGACTGGGTTCATCGCTTCAACGAAGGCGGCCCCGACGGGCTGAAGGACATCGGCTCCAAGGGCATCCGCCCAGGCTCTCGATCGATCAGCTCGCCGCCTTGGCGTATGCATCCGGCGAGGGCCACGGGCAGACGGCGATCGACGTTTGACGATCGGCC
>JAKFVZ010000295.1 GCA_021732965.1 Reyranella sp. | reverse complement strand
GCCCGGCCTCGAAGGCTACTATTACTATTACGGCCGGCCGCTGAAGGAGGAGGAGCGCGTGCGCTTCGCCTACGACGAGGAGATGCCGCGTATCTACTGGAAGACCCAGCCGAAGCTCGAGACGGCCAACTGGCCCGAGGAGCGCCGCCTGCGCACCTTCCGCTCCTACGCGATGGGCTATGTGCAGACCATGTTGCCCGTGTTGCAGGACCTTTTGGGCCCGAAGGACGCCCAAGCCGAGATGGGCCGCGTTGCGCGCCTGGTCGGGCTGCAGTTCCATGAAGAAACGGCGCGCGATCTCGACCTGCCGACCGACGTCGAGACCGGCGATCTCGAGAGCGCGCGCCTGTTCGCGCGGTGGCTGGCCGCGCTACTGGCGGCCGAAGGCGAGGACGTCGCGACCGAAGAGAAGGACGGCGGCGTCATCGTGCGCATGGCCGGCTGGAAGCTCGCCCGCGAATTGCAGCTCGCCGATCCGCTGGCGGGCTTCGACGGCTGGAACGAGCTGTGGCTCGGCGCCGCCGGTGCGCACGACCGCTTCCTGAAGGTCGAGACCAGCCGGACCTATGGCGACAAGGGCTGGCAGGCAGCCTGGCGGATCGCGCCGAGATAGCCTGCGGGGAGCAGACGGCCGGCAATCCGCTCGCCGAGTTCGTCGAGGCCGACCCAGCTTGCTTCGTGATGCTCATGACTAAGGGCAATCGTGCCCTCGGTCTGCAGCATGCAGGCATAGGCGACGATGCGCACGAAGCGCTCCGGCAGCACCTCGAACAGATGCTCGTCGACCATTGCGCCGACCTCGACCGCCAGCCCCGTCTCCTCCCGCACTTCGCGGATGAGAGCCGCCCGGTGATCCTCGCCCGGATCGGGCCGTCCGCCGGGCAAGTCCCATTCGCCGCGCTCGTTGAGCAGCAGCAGGACGTGACCGTCTCGCAAGACGACGCCTTTGATCGATGTCGGGTAGTTCAGGCTCATGAGAGCGCGCACTCCAGTGGCGTTCATGATGCGCCATCGGAGTGGGACGCTTCAAAAAGAAAAGGCCGGGGATCGCTCCCCGGCCTTTCCGCAATCTTCGAGAAGAATGGACTTTAGAAGTCCATGCCGCCCATGCCGCCGTCGCCACCCGGCGGCATCATCGGGGCCTTCTTATCCGGCTTCTCGGCGATCATGGCTTCCGTCGTGACCAGCAGGCCGGCCACCGAGGCGGCGTCCTGGAGGGCGGTACGGACGACCTTGACCGGGTCGATGATGCCGGACTTGATCATGTCGACATAGTCGCCCTTCTGGGCGTCGAAGCCGAAGTTCGCGTCCTTCTGCTCGAGCATCTTGCCCGCGACGACGGCGCCGTCGTAGCCGGCGTTCTCGGCGATCTGGCGGACGGGCGCCTGCAGCGCACGACGCACGATCTCGATGCCGACCTTCTGGTCGTCGTTGGAGGTGCGGACCTTGTCCAGCGCGCGGATCGCGTAGAGCAGGGCCGAACCGCCGCCGGCGACAACACCCTCTTCCACCGCAGCCTTGGTGGCGTGCATGGCGTCGTCAACGCGGTCCTTCTTCTCCTTCACTTCGACTTCGGTGGCGCCGCCGACCTTGATGATCGCAACACCGCCGGCGAGCTTGGCCAGGCGCTCCTGGAGCTTCTCACGGTCGTAGTCGGAAGTGGTCTCCTCGATCTGCGCGCGGATCTGGCTGATGCGGGCCTGGAGGTCCGCCTTCTTGCCCGAGCCGTCGACGATCGTGGTGTTTTCCTTCTCGACGATGACCTTCTTGGCCTTGCCGAGCATGTCGAGCGTGACGTTCTCGAGCTTGATGCCGAGGTCCTCGGAGATCAGCTGACCGCCGCACAGAATCGCCATGTCCTCGAGCATCGCCTTGCGACGATCACCGAAGCCCGGCGCCTTGACGGCAGCGATCTTCAGGCCGCCACGCAGCTTGTTCACGACCAGGGTCGCCAGGGCCTCGCCCTCGACGTCCTCGGCGATGATCAGCAGCGGCTTGCCCGACTGCACGACCGCCTCGAGCACCGGCAGCATCGCCTGCAGGCCCGACAGCTTCTTCTCGAACAGCAGGATGTACGGCGAGTCGAGCTCGGCGATCATCTTGTCGGCGTTCGTGATGAAGTACGGCGAGAGATAGCCGCGGTCGAACTGCATGCCCTCGACGACGTCCAGCTCGGTGTCCAGGCTCTTGGCCTCTTCCACCGTGATGACGCCCTCGTTGCCGACCTTCTTCATGGCTTCGGCGATCATCTTGCCGATCGACTTGTCGCCGTTGGCCGAGATGGTGCCGACCTGGGCGACTTCGTCCGTGCCCGTGATCTTCTTGGCGCGCGCCTTGATGTCCTCGACGGCCGCGTCGACCGCGAGGTCGATGCCGCGCTTGAGGTCCATCGGGTTCATGCCGGCCGCGACCGACTTCACGCCTTCGCGCACGATCGCCTGGGCGAGAACGGTCGCCGTCGTCGTGCCGTCGCCGGCGATGTCGTTGGTCTTCGAGGCCACTTCGCGCACCATCTGGGCGCCCATGTTCTCGAACTTGTCGGAGAGCTCGATCTCCTTGGCGACGGTGACGCCGTCCTTGGTGATGCGCGGAGCGCCGAACGACTTGTCGATGACGACGTTACGGCCCTTCGGGCCGAGCGTGACCTTCACCGCGTCGGCGAGAATGTCGACGCCGCGCAGCATGCGCTGGCGGGCGTCGGCGCTAAAACGGACTTCCTTGGCTGCCATTTTCTATTCCTCTCGAATGTTGTGATTGATTCGGGTGCGAAGCGGCGCCTTAGGCGGCCTTCTTCATCGAGGCCGAGGCTTCGATGATGCCCATGATGTCGGATTCCTTCATGATCAGGAGATCCTGGCCGTCGATCTTGATCTCGGTGCCGGACCACTTGCCGAACAGGACGCGGTCGCCCTTCTTGACGTCGAGCGCAACCAGGTTGCCCTTCTCGTCGCGGGCGCCCGGACCGACGGCGACGATCTCGCCTTCCATCGGCTTTTCCTTGGCGGTGTCGGGAATGATGATCCCGCCCTTGGTCTTGCCTTCTTCCTCGACGCGCTTGACCACGACCCGGTCGTGAAGCGGACGGAACTTCATGGTTCTTCCTCCAGTGGACTGTTGACCCTGCGCGACCTCCCGGCCGCCGCGAATGTTGTGCTGTCAGCACTCATAGAGAGTGAGTGCCAATGGCGCAGGGGATTTAGGGTCGTCACCGGTCTGAGTCAAGGAGACTGGCAAAAGGTTCCCAAAGTCGCTTCGCACTGGCAGCAATCGGCGCATACTGCTGCTAAGTATTTGATCTGGAACGATTTTTGCTGCTTTCCAGGCGAGGCTGCGTGATTATTCCCGCAGCCACACCAAGTCAAGGAGAGGCTAGGATGGACAGCAGTTTCGTTGCGCAGCTCAAGCATTACCGCATCACGACCGCCGAAATTCTCTACTGGATGCCCGACCACAAGCACGTCCTTCAGAGTTTCGTTTGGCAAAATCTGGATCTGGCTCCCCGTTTCCCCGCCCTCACCAAGTTCCTCGATTTCTGGGAGAACAATCTCGACGGCAAGGTTCACCGGGTTCGCGTAGCCAACGCCCAGCTCGTGAAGCCGGCGGAATTCCGCTTTTCCTGCGGCCTATACGCCCTGCATTGACCGGCGCGCGGCGTCGTACTCGGCGGCGGTGCGCTCGACCAGCGCCGCCACCGACGGGACGTCGCGAACCCCGGAAACCGAGTGGCCGGCACTCCAGATGTCCTTCCAGCGCTTGGCATCCGGCCGGTCCCGCTCGGCGGCGTTGATGTCCTTGGATATGTCGATCTTGCCGCGCACCGGCAGGTTGTCGGGATCGAGGCCGGCCGCGGCGATCGAGGGGCGCAGCATGTTGGTTTCGAGCCCGGTGAAGGCCCGTGTCAGCAGCACGTCGTCGAGGCGGCTCGATACGAGCATTTCCTTGTAGGCGTCCTTGGCCAGGCTTTCGCGCGTGGCGATGAACCGGGTGCCCATGTAAGCGAGGTCGCAGCCCAGAGCCTGGGCAGCGGCCACGGCATGACCGTCGGCCATGCCGCCCGCCATCACGACGATGCCGTCCCAGAAGGCCCGCACCGCGCGCACGAAGGCGAAGGGATTGGCCCAACCGGTCTGGCCGCCGGCGCCTGCCGTCAGCAGCACCAACCCGTCGACCCCGGCCGCCACCGCCTTCTCGGCGTGGCGCACCGAGGCGACGTCGGCCAGCACCAGGCACCCCGCATCCTTCAGCGGCTTCATCACCGGCTCGGGCGAGCCGACCGAGGTGATGACGATCTCGGCCTTGTGACGCAGCACGGCGGCAAGATCGTCGGGCACGCGCGGGTTGGAGCGATGCACGATCAGGTTGGGACACCAGGGTGCCGGTGCACGACCGTCGGCATCGGCGGCCCGCTTTGCGTCCTCCGCCATGCCCGACAGCCAGACATCAAGTTCCTCGACGGTCCGGCAGTTGGCGGTGGGGAACGAGCCGATCACGCCCGCCCGGCAGGCGACCGTGACCAGCGCGGGGCCCGAAACGAGGAACATCGGCGCCGCGATCAGCGGCAGGCGGAGACGGTCGCGCAGGGAGTCAGGCAAGGACATGGCGCGAGCTTAGCTCAGCGCGCGGCGGCACCGAAGATGCGCCGTCGGACCGCCACGCGAACGCGGCGGTCCATGGCTCGCAATCGGGATCAGGCGGCGGCCGACAGGCCTTCCTGCTCCAGCACGCGCTTCACGGCCGGACGGGCCTTCATGCGCTCGTAATGGGCGGCGACGTTCTTGGGCAGGGGCATCTTCATGCGGGCAGCAGCCCAGAAGCTGACGTAGAACAGGGCGGCATCGGCCACCGAGAACTTGCCGGCGAGGTACTCCT
>JAKFVZ010000036.1 GCA_021732965.1 Reyranella sp. | reverse complement strand
CTGCGGCGGCTTGGGCGGTTCCGGGGGCTTGCAGTCGGCGATGCGCTTCTTCAACTCGGCTTCGGCCAGCGCCAGTTCGACCTTCAGGACGCGCTCGCGCGATTGCTCGGTCGAGTAGGCCGCCTTCAACGCGGGCACGTGATCCGGCAGGGCTTCCGGCGGTGGAGGAGCCGACGGCCCCTCGCGCGTTGCGATGGCGACGTCGGGATCCACCGGCAGCAGGCCGCGCAGCAGCCACGCGCCACCCAGCAGAAGCAGCAGGAGCGGCAGCGCGAGGGCGAGCGTTCGCCACCACGGCACACCGGCGGCAGGAATGACAGCGGGCAATGCCGGCCGCGTCACCTGCGCCGCTTCCAGCACCGGGCGGCGCTCGGGTACGCGGGCCAGTGCAAGCGGCAGCAGGGCATTGGCCGCTTCCTTCTCGTAGCCCCAGGCGACGATCACCGGACGGTCGCCGACCAGGAAGACGAAGGCGGGAGAGGGCGCGCGGGCCGCGAGCTTCAGCGACAGGCCGACGGTGCCGGTCTCTTCCTTGGGCCCGTGCCCTGCCAGCATGTCCCCCAGCCGGCGAATCTCGGCGAGCGTGGCCTCGACCTTCGCCAGCACAGCGTCGCGTTCGGCGGGGGCAAGCTCGGCAACGGGGCGAACGGTACCGGACCAGCCGGCATACCAGTCGATGCCCTGGCCGCCCTCGTGGAGCTGCGGATCGGCCAGCAGGTCGGCGGCGGCATCGCCCAGGCGGCGGCGCACCACGCGGCGCAATTGCGGTGCGGCATTGTGCAGGGGCTCGCCGCGTACGCCCAGCGGGCGCACGCCGCTGCGGGTCGTCACGATGAGCGTTGTTTCACCGGCCATGGGAGATGGAAATTAGCCCGGCGATTATGGCGGCGCGATGGTTTGCGCCGGTCGGCGCGAGGGCGGCTTCAGGCCGCCTTCGCCCATTCGCGCAGGATGAATTTCTGCACCTTGCCTGTCGAGGTCATCGGCAGGTCGCGGAACACCACATGGCGCGGGCACTTGTAGCCCGCGAGGTTGGCGCGGCAGTGGGCGATGATGTCCTGGGCGGTGGCGGTCGCGCCGGTCTTCAGCATGACGAAGGCGCAGGGCGTCTCGCCCCATTTCTCGTCGGGCTTGGCCACCACGGCGGCATTGGCGACGGCGGGATGGGCAATGATCACGCCCTCGACCTCGATGGTCGAGATGTTCTCGCCGCCCGAGATGATGATGTCCTTGGAGCGGTCGCGCAGCTCGATGTAGCCGTCCTCGTGCATCACGCCGAGATCGCCGGAGTGGAACCAGCCGCCGGCGAAGGCATCGCGCGTTGCTGCCGGGTTCTTGAGATAGCCCTTCATGGTGAGATTGCCGCGGAACATCACCTCGCCCATCGTCGCGCCGTCGCGCGGCACTTCCTTCATCGTCCTGGGATCCATCACCGTGACGCCGTCCTCGGCCGCGTAGCGCACACCCTGGCGCGCCTTCAGCCGCGCCCGGTCATGGGCCGGGAGATCGTTCCAGTCGTCGTGCCAGGAGCAGATCGTGGCCGGCCCATAGACCTCCGTCAGACCATAGACGTGGGTCACCCGGAAGTTCTGCTTCTCCAGCGCTTCGAGCACGGCGGCCGGCGGCGGCGAGGCGGCGGTCATGAACTCGACCTTGCGCTTGAGTGGCCGACGTTCGGCCGGCGTCGCACCGATGATCAGCTGCATGATGATCGGCGCGCCGCACATGTGGCTGACGTCGTGGTCGGCCAGCGCATCGAAGATCGGCTTGGCGGCGGGGCGGCGCAGGCAGACCGAGGTGCCGGCGACCAGTGCCAGCGTCCAGGGGAAGCACCAGCCGTTGCAGTGGAACATCGGCAGCGTCCAGAGATAGACCGGATGCAGGCCGATCGGCCATTGCGTGGCGTTGCCGTATGAGGAGAGCGTCGCACCGCGATGGCTGTAGACGACGCCCTTGGGGTTGCCGGTGGTACCCGACGTATAGTTGAGCGTGATCGCGTTCCACTCATCCGACGGATAGGCCCAGGCGAAATCGGGATCGCCGTCGGCGATGAACTCCTCCCAGGTCGTGTCGCCGATCTGGGCGCGGTCGTCGCACTCGGGATCGTCGATGTCGACGACCAGCGGCTGCACCTTGGCGATCGCCAGCGCCTCGGTCACGACGCGATGGTATTCGCGATCGACCAGCAGCACCTTGGTTTCGCTATGGTCGAGGATGAAGGCGACCATCGCCGCATCGAGACGGGTGTTCAGCGAGTTCAGCACGCCGCCCGTCATGGGAACGCCGAAATGCGCCTCGTACATCTCGGGAATGTTGGGCGCCATGATGGCCACCGTGTCGCCCACGCCGATGCCGACCTTGGCGAGAGCCGAGGCAAGGCGCCGGCAGCGCGCATAGGTTTCCGCCCATGTCTGCCGACGCTCGCCGTGGATCAGGGCGACATGGTCGGGATAGACGCTGGCGGTGCGCTCGATGAACTGCAGCGGCGTGAGAGCGGCATGGTTGGCGGGCGTCCTGTCGAGGTCGCGCTCGTAGATGTTGTGCGCGGCGAGCGCGGTCTTGTGCGAAACCGGGCGGGGCGGGGCGAGGCGCGTGACGGAGGTCCGGCTCTTGACTGGCCGGCGCTGGCCCGGGCGGGCGAGCGGCTTGGAGGCGGGGACCTTGCGGGGCGCGGCGACTTTCTTCGGCGCAACGGCCTTCTTCGGAGCTGCCTTCTTCGCGGCGCGCCCGGCCGGCTTTTTCGTCTTCGCGGCGGCCTTACGCTTGACCGGACGTTTCGACGTGCTGCTGCCTTTTCCCGACTTGCGCTTGGCCATGATCTTCCGTCTGTCTCCTTGGGTGGCGGCACTCTCTCACAGGGCGCTGCGATTACTCCAGCCTGATATCCAGATCCTTCAGCAGCTTGGCGAAGTAGACCTGGTCCTCGCGCACCTGCCGCGCAAAGTCTGTGTAGGATTGATATTCCACGTTCTGCGCCACGAGCAGAAGTTTCTCCTTCATGTCCGGCAGCGCCGCTGCCCGGGCTGCCGCATCGGAGATTCGCTTGAGCACGGCTTCCGGCGTTCCCTTGGGCGCAAAGAGGCCGAACCAGCTCCTTGCACGAAAGCCCTTGAGATCGAGACCGACTTCGATCGCCGTCGGCGTGTCCGGCAGGTCCGCCATGCGCGTCGGCTGGTCGACGAAGGCGGCGCGCACCTTGCCGGCCTTGGCATAGGGCACGAACGACGGATCGAACACCATCTGGATGCGGCCGTCGAACACGTCGCCCGTCGCATCGACGATGGTCTTGTAGGGCGAATGCTGCATCTGGATACCGGCGGAGCGCGTCAGCACCTCGCCGGTGAGATGCGTGATGGTGCCGAGACCCGACGAGCCGAACCAGTACTTGCCGTGGTTGGCCTTTGCCAATGCCACGAACTCGGCCCAGCTCTTCGCACCGAGCGCGTTCGTGATGGTGACCACCAGGATCGGCGTCGACAGGCGCGCGACGGCGACGAGGTCCTCGGGATTGTACGGCACCTTCCGGGCGGCGGGCGTGATGGCCATGATCGCGGTCGGCGACAGGAGCAACGTGTAGCCATCGGGCGGCGCCGTCGCGACCATCTGGGCGCCGACACCGCCGGATGCGCCGGGCTTGTCCTCGACGATGATCTGCTGCCCGAGCGACGTGCTCATCTTCTCGGCATAGAGCCGGGCGACCTGGTCGGCCGAACCGCCGGGCCCATAGGGCACGATCAGGCGGATCGGCTTGGCGGGCCAGTTCGGGGTTTGAGCCTGCACACGCGTCGACGCCAGCGCGGCCAGCCCGCCCAGCGTCACCTCACGGCGACCGACCATCGTTCCCTCCCAGGAACATTCTCGTTGCCGGGAGGATAGCGGTAGGCGGCGGGCAGCGACAGCCGTTCCTAGACGAGGGCGAACGAGTCGAGGAACTGTCGCGTCTGCGGCTGGGTCTCGATGCCGGGCTTGCCGTCGACCACGAGCTGGAACAGGCGGCCGCGCGACCAGTAGGTCCGGGTGACGGCGACATTGCCGTTGGGTTGGACGATCGTGTACTCGCGACCCTCGACCCGGCCGATCTGAAGCTTCTTCTCGTCCCGGTAGGAGCCCCCCGACGCCGCACCGTTGCGAACCTGTGTGAGGATGACGTCTGCGGCGGCGCCCCTGGTCACCGTGTTGGGGTAGTCGACATAGGATGCGATGTACGCAACCTGCGAGACCACGGAGGTCGCCTCGGTCATCGGCACGGTGTTGTTGTTGCCGATCGGCACCTGGACGATGGCGATCCTCGGCAGGGCAGGGAGGTCGACACGGAAGCGGCCGCCCTCGGGCTTGTATTCAAGCCAGCCCTGAGCACGGCCCTCGGCCGGCAGGAAAGCCGCCGTGCCACACGCGGCCAACAGAGCCGCGAGAAAACGTCTGCGCATCGAAACACTCCGTGAGACAAGATGCTCCCACATCCGGATTGCCGCCGACCATGCCGGGCGTTAATCCTGACTGTCAAAAGGGAGAAGAAACCTCATGACCGTCGGGAACAGGTATCGCGCCGTGCACGCGCGCTCGCTGAGCGACCCGGAAGGTTTCTGGGCCGAGCAGGCCGCCGCGATCGACTGGACGAAGCGCTGGGACAAGGTGCTCGACGGCGCCAATCCGCCTTTCTATCGCTGGTTCCAGGGTGGCGAACTCAACGCCTGCCACAATGCGCTCGACCGGCATGTCGACGGTGGCCGTGCCGAGCAGGCCGCGCTCATCTACGATTCGCCGCTCACCAACACCAGGAAGACCTTCACCTACCGCGAGCTGCGCTATCAGGTCGCGCTCATCGCGGGCATGATCGCCGCCCAGGGCGTGGGCAAGGGCGACCGTGTAATCCTCTACAT
>JAKFVZ010000034.1 GCA_021732965.1 Reyranella sp. | reverse complement strand
CTTCGACACTGCGGCGCCGGTCTTGTCGCCCAGAATCCATGAGGCGACGGTCGGCGCGAGGCCGAGCAGCATCGGCAGAAAAGGCATCAGCCTGTCTCCTGTGAGATGAAAAGGTCGCGTTCGGCGGCGCGACGGCGGACAAGGCCCGGCAGCACGCCGTCGGCCCCTCGGTTCCAGCGCTTGAACTGCCCCGCCGCTCCCGCGACGTCGCCGGCATTGAGCAGCTGCAGCAGCGTGGAGTTGCCGAAGGCCGCCGCCCCGCAGTTGAAGACGAAGCTCGCCAGCGCGTCGAACTGGCCCTGCGCCAGCGGCACGTCGACCAGGTGCCGCACCGCGCCCTCGGCGGCGTGCAGGTCCTCGCGCAGCCAGGCCGTGGCCTCTTCCTCGGTGCAGGTGTCGCCGCGACGCACGCCGCGCGTATGGCCGTAGCCGATCGTCCACGGCTCGCCGGTGATCCGGTTGCCGGGATCGGGATAGGCCACCGTCTCCAGACCCTCGAACGCCTTGATCAGGGCGAGGCCGGCGTCGGACGTGACCAGCAGGGAATTGGCCGCATGGCTCATGCTTCACCTACTTGTTGGGGAGTTTGGTCGACGCGAAGAAGACCAGCGCACCGATCAGCACGAGCGCGAGCCCCTGGCCGATCTGCTTCAGCGCACCGTCGCGGACGGTGCGGTACATGTTGAACAAATCGCGCAGACCACGGATGTGCTCCGGCGCCTTCTCGTCGCCGAGTCCAATGCCCGTCAGCGCCTTGCGCGCCCCGCGCTCGGCGGCATCCTCGAGCAGGGCGTCGAGGGCGTCGCGCGGCAGGATGATGTGGTCCCGCTCCATGCTCATGCCTCGATCTCCGGCGGAAACGCGGGATCGGCGCCGTCCAGCTGCGGCAGGCCGGACAGCAGTTCGTGATGCATCGCGTGCGCCGGATCGGAGAGCACGGCGACGCCGAGGATGAAAGCACCGCCCTGGCGCTCGACCGGATCGAGCGCGGCCGGTGGAGTCGTCGGCCCGCGAACCTGATCGGCCTGCGCGGCGGTCATGACGATGAACACGCTCATACGTTGGCTCCGATCGAAGTCGCCCATGCCTGCACGGCGTTGTATTGCGCCACCTCCTGGGCGTCGGAGAGCGGGCCGCCGATCGCCACGAAGCCGACCGAGGCGGCCCTGAAGGAGATCGCCGTGCCGGAGCTGTTGAAGGCCCCGATGTAGAGGGATTGAACCGGCGCCGTGGAACCGCCGATGGTCAGGCCCGTCGCATCCGTGAGGCGCACGCCACGGTCGTAGCCGAGCGCCGTCGTGCCGCCGGCCCGGCTGATCGCCTTCAGGCCGCGACTGTCGGCAAGCCCGAGGACGAAGGAGACGGATCCCGCCGTGTGGTTCGTCGATCCGGTCATGGAGCCGCTGCTCCGCGGGTTGATCGAGATCGAAGACGACGTTCCCACGCGAGAGCCGGCGGCTACGCCCGACGCCGACAGATTGGCGCGCTCATACGCGGCGATGCGCTGGTTCGCGCCGGTGTAGACGATGCCGTGCGTGCTCGGGATGAACCCGGTGCCGATGTAGCTGGACAGACCGTCGAACGCGTAGTCGCGATCCGCCGTAAAAGTCGGGGAATTGACCGTCGTCGCCAGTCGCAGCTGCTTCAGGGATGTCAGAGACTGCGCGGCGTTCTCGCCCCAAAGCGCCCAGTATTCGTCGGTCAGCGCCCAGGCACCCGAGGCCTTCTCGCTGAACACGAACTGGTCCACCACGACACGGCGCGCGAGGGATACCGACCCGCCATTGGCGACGACGGCAGCCTCCCACGCCAGCACGTCGGAATCGAAGGCACGCGACCCGGCATCGCCGCGAACCCGGTTGAGAAAGGCGATCGGCATGTCAGGACCCGACGTAGACGGTGAGCTTCTGGCCGTTCGTGCCGATCTGGGTCATGGCGCTTTGCGCTTCCTTGCCCGAGATCTGCACCGTGTCGCCGCCCGACAGCGGAATGCCGGCATCGAGGGCGCAGGCGCCTCCCGTGGGATCGAAGGCGGCGTCGCCGTTGGACTTGGTGCTACACACGATGACGACGCGGCGCGCGGCGTCGGCGGCGACCAGCGGCGCCGAGGCGCCCGTCATGGTCACGGTCGACCGGGTCAGTGCCGTCCCCGTGAGGCCGGTGAGCACGACCGGCAGCGGCCGCGCCTCGGAGACCGGCACGTTGCCGCGGCCGGTCGACGACTGGTAGGCGATGTCTTGAGCCATATGCTTCTCCTGCGGAGAGGTGGGGCCGGCCTCCTCGACCGGCCCCTGCTTCTTCACTGAACGAGGACGACCTGGTCGCCCGGACGGGCGGCCTTGACGGGCGTGCCGTCGCCACGGCCGGCCAGCGGATCGCCGAAGATCGGCGCCTCGGCACCGCTGCGGCGGCGCGGCGCGCCGACCGGCACCAGGGAGAGGCCCGGCGGGCCGGACCACAGGATGCGCGCGCCGATCGGATGGAGTTGCACGCCGTCGTAGAAGGGATTGTCGACGACGACGTACTCCGTGGACTTGTCGCTCTTCTCGCTCTTGTCGTTCTTCTGGGCCATGTCGATGCCTCCGCTCAGCTCACGGTGAAGCCGGACGCGTAGGCCCTGCTGGCCTGACGGTCGTGGGCGAGGAACGCGGTGAACTTGCCCGCCGTCAGCGGGCCGGTAGCCACCGTGTAGTTGGTGCGCAGGTAGCGCTCGGCATCGAGCGGTACCTTCACGCGCAGCACCTCGGTGCCGGCGGTCAGCGCGGCCTTGCCGATTGCGCCCGAACTCGCGAGCACCAGGGTCGAGGAGAAACCGGCATTGTCGTCGGTCTCCAGGGTGAAGGTGACGGTCGCGGCGCCCGAGGCGGTGACGCTCTCCGTGCAGAGGATCACCAGCTCCAGCGGCTCGCCGTTGCCGACGTCGCGCACGGCGCCGAAGTCGATGATGTCGGTCGACGCGGCGGTCGTGGTGACCGCCTGGTCGGTGCCGAACGTGTTGAGCTTGTCGTACATCATGAATGAGGGTTCCTTTCCTGGGATACCGCTTGCGACTGGGCCGCCTACGACACGGTCGCTTCGGCCAGCGTGATCTGGTCGCACTTGCGGATCGGGATGCCGCCGAAGCTGTCGAAGACGCGGCCGTCGCTCTCGTCGAGCGTGCGGCGGATGTTGCTGTTGTTGGTCGTGTTCGAGACGGCGGCGCCGAGGTTGCGCTGGATGTCGAGCCACTGCTTGACGGTACGGTTCATGTACCAGGCGGGCTTGCACATCTTGATGTTGGGGATCTTGTTCATCGCCCGCATCATCAGCTTGACGAGGTCGGCCGGCGTCGCGCCCGCGAGGTCCGACACGTCGATGTTCCCGATGCGGACGACATAGCGCCAGTCGCGCACCGTCAGGCCCGCATCCCACTTGTAGTGCGTGCGATAGCCCTGGTAGCGGTTGCCCGCCGCGTCGAGCAGCGTCTGCTCGCCCAGGTCCTTCATCGACAGGCCCGCCTTGGAGCCCTTCGGGAAGATGCCGTGCACGGTGAGGTCGCCCCAGCCGACCAGCCAGATCGACGTGTTGTCGGAGCCCGCGCCGCCGCCGGAGATGAAGTTGTTGGCGGTCTGCGACGTCGCCGTCGAGGTCGTGTTGTAGCGCGGCGAGAATCCCATGAAGCGCTCGGGATTGGTCGCGGTGTTGCCGTAGAACAGCACGCCGGCGAGCTGCTGCGTCAGCCCTTCGAGGAAGGCGCGGTCCTCGGAGAGGCGATAGGCGGCGGTGTTGCCGTTGAGATCCGCGAGCGCCTTGTCGATCTCGGAATAGGTCTCGAGCATGCCGCAGGAGTCGGTGATCTGCGTGCTCGTGCTCTTGGTG
The DNA here is from genome assembly GCA_021732965.1 of Reyranella sp. Taxonomy (GTDB): domain Bacteria; phylum Pseudomonadota; class Alphaproteobacteria; order Reyranellales; family Reyranellaceae; genus Reyranella. The sequence goes on along the minus strand of JAKFVZ010000034.1, from coordinate 1,025 downwards.
GGCACGATGCCCTCGTTGAAGCGGCGCCAGGTGCCGGTCGGCAGCGAGGTCTGGACGCTGGTGCGATGGCCGGTGGGCAGATTGCCCTCGTTCCACACCATGTCGTCGGTGATCTCGTTCATCTGCGACAGCAGCCCGATCACCTGCGCGATGCTGCCGTTGGGGTCGAGGACCTTGGACCAGTCGGCCAGGGTCGGGTTGGTCACGGAAAGCGTTGCCATGAAGATTGGTTCCTAGTTGTGCTGGGAGTTGGGGTAGAGGGACTTCGGGTCCATCGCGCCGCTGCCGCGGCCGGCATTGCCGCCCACGAACGAGTCGTCCTTGATGGCGTTGGCCACCTTCACCATCCCGCGGATCAGGCCGGGATGGTTGGTGAAGCCCAGGCTTTCGAGATAGGCGATGGTCTGCCGGTCGAAGACCCGGGCGAGCGCGGTGCGGGCATTGCCCAGTGCCTCGGGCGAGAACTCCTTCTCGGCGGTCGCACGCCATTCGCCCGTCTGCTTCGTCCACGAAGCGGCCGAGTGGTCATTGACCGCGCGCGCAATCTCCTTGTCGCGCTCGATCGTGAAGTCGATCAGGCGCTGCGCCGTCTCGGGCGCGATCTTCTCGCCCTCGAACAGCTTGATCGCTTCCCCGAACACCGGATCGTCGACGCGATAACCCTCAGGCAGCGCGAGGCCGGAATAGTCGGCCTGCAATTCAGCCGGGGCATCGGCGCCAGCTTCCGCAGGCACCGCAGCTTGCTGGGCCTCGCCCTCGCGGACGGCTGCCGTTTCCGGCGCGGTATCGGCTTCGGGTGCCGGTGTGGTCGTGTAGATCGTGTCAGCCATCGTTCTGCTCCTCTGCAATCAGGTCGGCCAGTTCGGCCTCGGCCTGCATCAGGCGGGCCTCCTCGCTCATCAGCTCGGTCAGGTGCGGCGCGTAGCGTTCGAGCTCGGCCAGCAGCTCGATGCCGACGCTGCGGCGGCCGGCCATGTAGTCCTGGTGGCGCTACGCCTCGGCACCGCCCGGCACGTAGCCGTCGC
>JAKFVZ010000535.1 GCA_021732965.1 Reyranella sp. | reverse complement strand
GGTCAATCCGGCCGACTGGGCCGTGATGTTCCTCGCCCTCAAGTCGAACCAGGCGCGTCTTTCGGACGTCGATGCCTTCGTCAATCGCGCGATCATGCCGCGTGTCTCGACCCTGCCGGGCGTGGCGCAGGTGCTGATCTTCGGTTCGCAGAAGTTCGCCGTTCGCGTTCGCGCCGATCTCGACCAACTCGCCGTCCGCGGCCTGACGATGCAGGAATTGCAGACTGCGGTCGTCAACGCCAATTCGAGCAAGCCGGTCGGGTCGATCGCCGATCAGAAGCAGAATGCGATCCTCGAAGCCACGGGGCCGATCAACAAGGCATCCGATTACATGCCGGTGATCGTCACCTGGCAGAATGGGGCGCCAGTCCGCATCTCCGATGTCGCGACGGCCGTCGACAGCGTCGAGAACGACAAGGTGGCGAGCTGGCTGGACGGGACCCGCGCCATCGTAATGGGTGTCTATCGCCAGCCCGATGCCAACACGGTCGAGGTGGTCGACCGGGTCAAGGCGATCATCCCGCAGATCCAGGCCGAACTGCCGGCCGGTGTGGAGATCCACCTTCTCGCGGACCGTTCCAAACCCATCCGCGAGGCGATCGCCGACGTCGAGTTCACGCTGGCCCTGGCGGCGATCCTGGTGATCATCGCCATCTATTTCTTCCTGCGCAGCTTCCGCGCCACCATGATCCCGGCGATCGCCCTGCCGATTTCGATTATCGGCACCTTCGCCGGCATGTATCTCTGCGGCCATTCGATCGACAACATCTCGTTGCTGGCGCTGACGCTCGCCGTGGGCTTCGTGGTCGACGATGCCATCGTCATGCTGGAGAACATCGTCCGTCATATCGAGGCGGGCGAAAAGCCGATGGAGGCCGCGCTCAAGGGCTCCCGGGAAGTCGGCTTCACGATCGTGTCGATGACACTGTCGCTGGTGGCGGTCTTCATCCCCGTCCTCTTCATGGGCGGTGTCGTCGGCCGGATGTTCAACGAATTCGGCCTCGTGATCGCCTTCGCCATCCTGATCTCGGGCGTCGTGTCGCTGACGCTGACGCCAATGCTCTGTTCGCGGTGGCTGAAGCCGATCGACCACCATGAGAAGCACAATGTGCTGCTGCGCATGTTCGAGTGGGGCTTCACGAAGCTGACCGAGGGCTATGGATGGGCGCTGCGGCGCACGGTGCGCCTGCCGCGGCTGGTGCTGGCCATCACCCTCGGCACCTTTGTGGTGACGGCGCTCCTCTTCCAGGCGATCCCCAAGGGCTTTTTCCCGTCGGAGGATATCGGCCAGATCCAGGGCTCAACGGTCGGTCCGGACGATGCCTCTTTCGACGCCATGGTCGCGCGTCAGTCGGCGCTGGCCGAAGTCATACGGCGCGATCCCGATGTGGCATCGGTGGTTTCCACGGTCGGCGGCGGCAATGCGGCGGCGACCGTGAATTCCGGTCGCATCTTCATCATGTTGCGGGACAAGCCGGAGCGTAAGGACAGCGCCCAGCAGGTTATCGCCCGACTGCGCCGCTCGACCGCCGCCGTGCCAGGTATCAACGTGTTCTTCCAGGCCGCCCAGTCGATCAACATCGGCACGACGCAAAGCCGCGCCCAGTATCAGTTCGGCATGCGCTCGAGCGATCTCAACCTGCTGCGCGAATACGCTCCCCAGATGGAGGCGAGGATGCGCCGCATTCCCGCGATCCTCGACGTGAACTCGGATCTGCAGGTGCGCGCCCGTTCGGCGATGATCGACATCGATCGCGACATCGCCTCGCGTCTGGGCGTGTCGGTCGATCAGATCCGGCTGCTCCTCTACTCGGCATTCGGATCCCGTCAGGTGTCGACGATCTATGCGTCCGACGACACCTACCAGGTGATCCTCGAGGCCGATCCGAAGTACGGCGATGCCGGTGACATCCTGCGGCGTCTGCAGGTGCGAACGCCGAACGGCGGCCTGGTGCCGCTCGACACGCTGGCCAAGCGCACTGACAAGCCGACCTCGCTCACCGTCAACCATATCGCTCAGCTTCCGTCGGTGATGATCTCCTTCAACCTCGCGCCAGGTGTGGCGCTGGGTGACGCCGTGCGCGACATCCAGGCGGCGGCGGCGGAAATCGGACTGCCGGCCACGATCACGACCAGCTTCGAGGGCAGCGCCCAGGTTTTCCAGCAGGCCGTGGCAAACCAGGGCCTGCTGCTGTTCGCCGCCATCCTGGTGATCTACATCATCCTGGGAATCCTCTACGAGAACTTCATCCACCCGCTGACGATCCTCTCGGGACTGCCGTCGGCCGGCATCGGCGCGCTCGCCACGCTGATGCTCTTCAACATGGACCTTTCGGTCATCGCCATGATCGGCGTGGTCATGCTGATCGGCATCGTGAAGAAGAACGCCATCATGATGGTCGACTTCGCGATCGAGCGACGCGGGCAGGGGGCCGATGCCGAGACGGCCATCGTCGAGGCCGCGCTGCTCCGCTTCCGGCCGATCATGATGACCACCGTTTGTGCCCTGCTGGGGGCGCTGCCGATCGCCGTCGGCCACGGGGCCGGCGCCGAACTCCGCCAGCCGCTTGGAATAACGGTGGTGGGCGGCCTGATGGTGTCGCAGCTTCTCACCCTGTTCATCACGCCGGTCGTCTACATCTGGTTCGACAAGCTCACCGGCATGAAGTTCAGTCCCGGCTGGGCCAGGCGCTGGCGCACCAAGGGACAGACTCCTCCTGCACCGGCCGAGTAATCTCTGTCGTCCTGCGCAAAGCGAAGGACCTCACCTCGCGGCCAGACATTTGCGTGGCGGGCGGGAGTTCCTTTGCTGCGTTCGGTATGACAGATGGATGTGACAATGACTGACGATATCGGCGCTTTCGTTCCTGGCCCCCGCGTGCATATCGAGGGCCGCGCCGGCGGTCCATTGTCGGGCCTCACCTTCGCGGCCAAGGATCTGTTCGCGGTGGCGGGCGTGCCGACCGGTGGCGGCAATCACGACTGGCCCACCGGACGACCGATCCCCGACAGACATTCCTGGGCGGTGCAGACGCTGCTCGATGCCGGCGCCACGCTGATCGGCAAGACCATCACCGACGAAGTATCGCTCGGGATTCTGGGCGAGAACGCCTTCGACGGCACACCGAAGAACGTGGCGGCGCCGGGTCGCGTGCCGGGCGGCTCGTCGTCCGGTTCGGCGGCCGCCGTGACCGCGGGCATCTGCGACACCGCGCTCGGCACCGACACCGGCGGCTCGGTGCGCGTGCCGTCGAGCTTCTGCGGCCTTCATGGCATCCGTCCCACGCACGGCAGGATCGATGTGACCGGCATGCTTCCCCAGGCGCCGACCTCCGACACGACCGGCTGGTTCGCCCGCGATGCCGAGACGTTCGCCAGGGTCTCCGCCGTCATGCTGGGCGAGGCGATCCCGTCGCTGCTGCCCTCGAAGCTGATCGTGGCCGTCGATGCGTTCGGCTTCGCGGATGCCGATACGGCCGAGGCGCTGCAGCCGATGGTGAAGAAGCTCGCCGCGCTGATCGGTTCGAGCCGCGAGGAGATCATGGCGCCGCAGGGCCTGTCGGTGTGGGCGCGCGCGCAACGCACGCTGCAGCCGGCCGAGGCCTATGCGACGTTCCGGAGCTGGCTCGACGAGCGCAATCCGCGCTTCGCCTTCTCGGTCGCCAAGGCACTGGTGACCGGCTCGATGATCCCCGAGAGCGACAAGGTCTGGGCCAACCTGATGCGCCAGGAAGTGCGTGGTCGCATGAAGTACCTGCTGCCGGAGGGCACAATCCTCTGCCTGCCGACCACGCCGTTTCCGGCGCCGAAGGTCGGCCTGCCGCTGTCGGTGCTCGACCCGCTGCGCGACCGCATCACCTGCCTCTGCGCGCAGGGTGGGCTGGCGGGCTTTCCGCAGGTCAATCTTCCCGGCGCCGCAACGGTTGACGGTCTGCCGGTCGGCCTGTCCATCATTGGTCCGCGTGGCAGCGATGCGACCCTGGTGGCGGTGGCGCGCGCGATGGAGAAGGCGACGGGCTGATCGCGCCTTCGCAACATCGGCCTCGGCGATGGCGCGACATGGGTGCGGTCGCTGTCGCTGTCGTCGGAAACCCAGCCAGAGAGAGGCCAGCGTGACGGATTTTACCGCGAACATTCCCGAGGTCGTCGAAGAGGTGCGCGTGCTGTTCGAGCGCTATGAGCAGGCGCTGATCGACAAGAACGTCGAGGTGCTCGATGCGACGTTCTGGAACAGCCCGCACACGATCCGCCTCGCCAACAACGAGCATGGCTACGGCTTCGACCGCATCCACGCCTTTCGCGTCGCCCGCCCGCCGGGCCCCGGCACCAAGGAGAAGCGGCTGCGGGTCGACATCGTGACCCTGGGCCGCGACCTCGCGACGGTGTCGCTGGTCTACAAGGTGCGCGGCCGGGAGATGACGGGTCGGCAGACCCAGACCTGGGTCCGTTTCCCCGACGTCGGCTGGAAGGTCGTTCATGCGCACGTCTCGATGATCGCCGAAGAGCCGATCCACTAAACAAACCGTCCGGCACGGAGGAAGCAATGACCCAACCCGCCGAAAGCCTTGGCAACGTGATGAATCCCAATCCGGAGTGGGTTGCCAAGGTGAGCGAGCCTGCGCTCGAGCCGGATCTGCCGATCGTCGATCCGCATCACCATCTCTGGCAGCGCGCCGGCAACGACTACCTGTTCCACGACCTGCTGGCCGATACGCAGACCGGCCACAACATCGTCGGCACGGTGTTCGTCGACTGTCACTCGATGTACCGCAAGGACGGGCCGGCGGAGTTGCGCTGCGTCGGCGAGACCGAGTTCGCCAACGGCGTGGCGGCGATGAGCGCGTCGGGCCTGTACGGCAACCTGCGCGCCTGTGCCGGCATCGTTGGCCATGTCGACTTGCGGCGGGGCGAGAAGGCGGGCGACG
>JAKFVZ010000649.1 GCA_021732965.1 Reyranella sp. | reverse complement strand
TCGCGCGCGGGCTGGAGAAGGACGTACCGGCGCTCAAGGCGCGTGGCGAATATCTCGACTGAAGGATGAACTCTTGAAGCTGATGGACATCGAAACCCCGGCGGCGCTCATCGACGAGCGCCGCATTGCACACAACATCGCGCGCATGCAAGACCATCTCACATCGCTGGGCGTGCGCCTGCGGCCGCATGTGAAGACCTCGAAGTGCGTCGAGGTCGCGCGCGCGCAGCAGAAGGCGGGTGCCGCGGGCATCACGGTCTCGACCCTGAAGGAGGCCGAACAGTTCTTCGCCGCCGGCTTCTCCGACGTGCTCTATGCGGTGTGCATCGCGCCCGACAAGCTCGACCGCGCGCTGGCGCTGATCCGCAAGGGCTGCACGCTGACGCTCCTCGTCGATTCGGTCGCCGCCGCCGAAGCTGTCGTGGCCAAGGGCAGGGCAGCGAACCTGACCCTCGCCGTGATGATCGAGATCGATTCTGACGGCCATCGCTCGGGCGTGCAGCCGGAAGCGCCGGAACTGATCGACATCGGCAAGGTGTTGCAGGCTGGCGGCGCGACGGTGAAGGGCGTGCTGACGCATGCCGGCAGCTCCTACGATCTCGACACGCCGCAAGCGTTGCAGGCGCTGGCCGAGCAGGAACGGGCGCTGTGCGTGCGTGCCGCCGAGCGGCTGCGGGCCGTGGGTATCGCTTCTCCGGAAGTCAGCATCGGCTCGACGCCGACCGCGATCGCGGCGCTGAATCTCGAAGGTGTCACCGAGGTGCGGGCGGGCGTCTACGTCTTCTTCGATCTCGTGATGTCCAATGTCGGCGTCTGCACGCCGCAGGACGTCGCGCTCTCCGTCCTGACCACGGTGATCGGCCATCAGCCCGAGAAGGGCTGGGTGATCGTCGATGCCGGCTGGATGGCGATGAGCCGCGACCGCGGCACGCAGCGCCAGAAGATCGACTATGGCTATGGCGCGGTGTGCGACGTCGATGGGAACGCGATCGACGGGTTGATCGTGTCGGGCGCCAATCAGGAGCACGGCATCGTCTCGCGCCGTGACGGTGCGGCCGATTCCGGCATGGTCGAGCGCTTCCCGATCGGCACCCGGCTGCGCATCCTGCCCAACCATGCCTGCGCCACCGGCGCGCAGTATCCGTCCTATCTCGCGGTGACGCCGGCCGGCGACGCGGCGCCGTGGCCGCGCTTCCAGGGCTGGTAACAGAGACACGATCTCGAAATGGAGCGCGCAACTCCAGTTGCGCTCAAGCTTCGTCGAAAAGCACGATATGAGCGCAACTGGAGTTGCGCGCTCCGATGAGGTGCTTACACCGTCGCGGCGAAATGGCTGCCGAGGGCACGGCGGCCTGAATCGGTGAGACGCACGGTGCGGCTGCGCCGCAGCCGCTCGGCCCAGCCACGCTTGAAGAAGGTGTCGGCGATGGCCGCGCCCAGCGCGCCGGAGATGTGCGGCCGGCGTTCGCTCCAGTCGAGGCATTGGCGGGCGAAGTGGCGCGAACTCGTCCTGCGTGCCGTGTCGAGATCGACGCCCAGCCGCTCGCAGAATAGCTCGCCCGAGTTTGTCAGCTGCCAGTCGCGCGGGCCCTTGGGCTCGAGATGGCCATGCCGGGTCAGCGAATCGGTGACGGCGATGCCGACCTGCCCGGCGAGATGGTCGTAGCAGGTGCGGCAGAAGCGGAGATCCGGATCGCGCCGCCACGCCGCAGCCTTGGACGCCGGCGCCGCGCGCGTGCCGGCCAGCGCCATCAGCGATTCGATGGCGTGCGCCACCTCGGACGAGGCCAGGCGATAGAAGCGGTTGCGGCCCTCGGCGCGGGCGGCCAACAGGTTGGCCTCGACCATGCGCGAGAGATGCCCGCTCGCGGTCTGCGCGGTGATACCGGCGTTGTGCGCGAGGTCCGACGCGGTGTGGGCGCGACCGTCCATCAGCAGCGACAGCATGGAGGCACGCGCCGGGTCGCCCATCAGGGCGGCGATCTCGGAAAGGGCGTTCACGGTGGTCATGACGGAAATCTAGGCCCGGGCTGGACGGCCCGCCACGGTCAATGGTTCGGCCGTTACCGAAGTATTACCGCCACTTCGGGTTGGCGATGGCGATCTTGTCGGCGATGGTTGCGTCGAGATGCGCCATCAGCGCCGCGTCGCTCTCGTCGCGTTCTCCGGTGCGCAACTGGCGCGCCAGCTCCTTGTTCAATTCGTCGAGCGTCGCTTCGTGTCCCAGCAATCTGACGAGGCGCTCGTGCTCGCGCGCGTCGGCGGCCGGGCCGAGGCGGACCTCGCGTTCGAGGATGGCGAGCGAGTTCACGGCGACCCTCATCTGGAAGCCGAGACGCGGCTCGGCCTGGTCGAGCGCAGGCGTCGCCTCTTCGCGCAGGAAGTCGGCGATGGCGGTCAGCAGCTCGGCGGCAGAGGGACGGTCCTGGGCCACGGTCAGACTCCCTGCTTCAGCAGTTGCAGAAGATCGACTTCGGTCTCGACGGCGCGGCGGCCGATCGAGGCATGCTCCATCGATTTGATCGAGCCCGAGAGATGCTTGAAGGCCTGGTTGAGGCAGATGACGCCCCAGTGGACGGTGCCGAAGACTTCCCACCAATGCGCGCGGGTGGGATCGACCTTGCCGCCGCCGGCGCGCTCGTAGGCGGCCCACAGTTCCTCCCGGGTGCCGAAGCCGCCGGCCGGCTTGTCGATCGCGCCGAAGCGCCAGCTCTTCACGCAAAGCCAGCCGAGGTCTTCGACGGGGTCGCCGAGATGGGCGAGTTCCCAATCGAGGATCGTCGTCACGCCGCTCTCGTCGACGAGATAGTTGCCGGTGCGATAGTCGCCATGCACCAGCACCGGCCGGGCGAGCGGGGCGGGTTTGCGGCGGTCGAGCCACGACAGGGCCAGCTCGAACACCGGCTGCGGGCGGCCCAGCATGTCGAGCGAGCGGCGCAGCTCGGCGATATGGTCGGCCGCCTCTCGACGCACGAGGCTCGGCAGGGTGGCGGTATCGGTCGCATGGATGCGCGCCAGGATCTCGCCGAGCTGGGACGCGATTTTGCCGCGCGCCGCCTCGTAGGGAGGATCGCGCAGCAGCTTGCGGGCGATGGCGATGCCGCCGATGCGGCGCATCACATAGGCCTCGCCCAGGGCGTCCTGGGCCGTCAGCTCGAACAGGGGTTCGGGAGAGCGCACGCCGGCCGCATGGGCGGCCTGCAGCACGCGGAACTCCGTGGCACGGTCGATGGCGACGGCACGCTCGCGGTCGGTCTTGCCCTGTGTCGGCGGATCGCGACGCAGGATCAGCGCGTGGCGTTCGCCGTCGACCAGCGCGTCGAAACTCCAGGTCTGGCGCGAGGCGCCGCCGGACTGGCGACTCAGTCTTTCGATTGTGGCGGGGGCGCCGAAATGGCGGCTGGTCGCGTCGGCGAGCACGCGGGCGACGTTTTCAGTTTCGGACGGCATGTGAACGGTCATTTACCGGGACTGTGGCACAGGCTCCGGCGCGTGGTAAGAGGACCGCGCCAACTGGGGAGATCAATCACGTGTCGAGCGCCTTCGCGGCCATGAACGGCCTGTTCCTGGAAGACCTCAAGCCCGGCATGTCGGCGATGTTCGGCAAGACCGTGACCGAGGCCGATATCATGGCCTTCGCGGGCGTGTCGGGCGACACCAACCCGATTCACCTGCATGATGGGTTCGCGCGCACCACGCGGTTCGGCCAGCGCATCGCCCACGGCATGCTGAGCGGCAGCTTCATCTCGACCGTGGTCGGCACCAAGCTGCCCGGGCCCGGCGCCGTCTATATTTCCCAGACCATGAACTTCATGGCGCCGGTCATCATTGGCGACACGATCACGGCGGTCGCCACCATCACCGCGATCGACGACAAGCGCCGCCGCGTCACGCTCAAGACCCAGTGCCTGAACGGCGACAAGGTCGTGATCGACGGCGAGGCCGTCGTGCTGGTGCCGCGGCGCGACGCGGCCTGAGTTCCCGTATGATCCCGGTGTTCGACGCCTGGCGTTCCGTGCCGCCCGAATGGAAGGGCGGGGTGGTGGCGCTCGGCAATTTCGACGGCGTGCATCGCGGCCATCAGGCACTGCTGGCGCGGGCGCGCGAGCAGGCGGCATCGCTGGGCGCGCCCGTGGTCGCTTTCACCTTCGAGCCGCATCCGCGCGGCTTCTTCGTGCCCGATACCGGACCGTTCCGCCTCACCCTGCTGCCGGCCAAGACGCGCCTGCTGGCCGGGCATGGCGTGCAGGCGGTGCTGGCGCAGCGCTTCGACGAATCCTTCGCGGCGCTGCCTGCCGCGTCGTTCATCGAGGACGTGCTGCGGAAGGGCCTCGGCGCACGCCATGTCGTGTGCGGCTACGACTTCACCTTCGGCGCGCGGCGCAGCGGCAATGTCGAGATGCTGCGTGCCGAGGGCAAGACGCATGGCTTCGGCGTCACGGTGCTCGACCCGGTGACGCACGAGGGCGAGATCTATTCTTCCACGCGCATCCGCGAGGCGCTGCGGCACGGCTGGGCGCGCGACGCCGCCGGCCTGCTGGGCCACGCCTGGGAGATCGAGGGCACGGTCGAACTGGGCGACCAGCGCGGCCGCACCATCGGTTTCCCGACCGCCAATGTGGCCCTGGGCGAGCATCTGCGCCCACGCTTCGGCGTCTATGCCGCGCGCGCACTGGTCGACGGTGTCTGGCGGAACGGGGTGGCCAACCTCGGCAAGCGCCCGACCTTCGGCAAGCTGCAGGAGAATTTCGAGGTCCACCTGTTCGACTTCGCGGGCGACCTCTACGGCAGGGTCCTGCGCGTGGCGCTGGTCGATTTCATCCGCGCCGAGATGAAGTTCCCGGGCCTCGATGCGCTGAAGGCCCAGATCGCCGCTGACGGGCAGGCGGCGCGGGACCTTTTCGCGTCTCCTTGACCCCCCCGACCCCCATCCCT
>JAKFVZ010000265.1 GCA_021732965.1 Reyranella sp. | reverse complement strand
TTGCTGACCCTTCAGCCCAGCCTGGCCGCGAGCGCCGACCCGCAGCACAGGATCCTGGCGAACTTTACCCTGATTCCGGCGGCCGAGCGGTATAGGCTGGCGAAGAGTTAGAACTCTATGGAGGCGTCATGCTGAAGTTCGTCGTTGCGGCGCTCCTTGCCCTGGGGCTGGCATCAGGCGCGCACGCCGCGGAGGATTTCGGGCCCGCCCTCGGTGCGAAGCTGCCGGATCTCGGCACGCCGCTCGACCAGAAGGGCACGCCCCGCGCGCTCTCCTCCCTGATGGGTGAGAAGGGCGTGGTCCTGTTCTTCTACCGATCGGCCGCCTGGTGTCCTTACTGCCAGACGCAGATGATCGATCTCAACGCGGCCACGGGCGAGATCGAGAAGCGCGGCTACAGGCTCGCCGGTGTTTCCTACGACGCACCCGACGTGCTCGCGGCCTTCACCGCGAGGCGCGGCCTCGTCTATCCGCTCCTGTCCGATCCGAAGTCGGAGATCATCGATCGCTACGGGCTGCGCGATCCGCAATACGCACAGGGCAGCAAGGCCTTCGGCGTTCCCCGCCCGATCATCCTCGTCGTGGACCGCGACGGTACGGTCAAGGCCAAGCTGTTCGAAGGGTCCTACCGCAAGCGCCCGCCCGCCGGCCTCGTCATCGAGACGCTCGACAAGGTCGCCGCCACGCGCGGCTAGAGCGTTCCTGGGCGAGATTGAATCAGGCCGAGCATTCCATCACTGACCTCGCCCTGAGGAGCGCTCCACAGGAGCGCGTCTCGAAGGGTGGTAACGCGCACCTTGCCTGTTGCCCATCCTTCGAGACGGCCCTTCGGGCCTCCTCAGGATGAGGTGAGTGGTTCAATGTGAGATGAAAGGACTCTAGCGGCCTACAGCACCATCTGGGTCTGCGTCACCACTGCCACGAGCTTGCCTTCGGCGGTGGTGATGCGCGTCGTCCAGACCATGGTGCGGCGGCCGCGATGGACCGGCGTGGTTTCGCCGATCACCGTGGCGCCGACCGGCGCCGGGCCGACGAAGTTGGTCTTGCTCTCGATCGTCGTCGTGCCCTTGCCCTCGGGCAGGTTCAGCACGGTGGCGGCGGCGCCCAGCGTGTCGGCGAAGGCCATGACGGCGCCGCCATGCAGGATGGCGGGCCGTGTGCAGAGTTCGGGGCGGACGACCATCTCAGCCGTCACGCCCATCTCGCTCGCGGCCGTGAACTTCAGCCCCAGGACCTCGGCGAATGGCAGTTTGATGTCGTTCAGGAGCTGAAGCTTGTCCATGGTCGTTCCTCTCGTCGGCGTCTAGTTGGCGGTGCTGATCCGGCGCAGGCAGAGATACTCGAGGATCGCGAGATCGGCCACGATCAGCGCGACGACCACGATGCCCGCGATCCCCGCCAGGGTCCACGAAGCCGGCAGCATCAGCAGCACGGCGCTGATGGCGACCCAGGAAGCGTCCAGGACGAAGATCGTCCGCGCCCAGCCGAGCGGCATGTCGGTGCGCGAGGCGACCCAGCCGCACATCGCGCCGAAGGCCACGAACCCAAGGCCGAGCAGCTCCAGAACGATGGCGAGATCGAGCCCCAGAACCTGCAAGGGCGCGTGGGTGGCCATCGACGCGATGGGAGTCGCCAGGGCCGCCAGGACGGCGCCCGAGCCCGCCGACAGGATGGCGTTGGCCCAGAGCGTGCGGCGGAGCAGTCGATCGGATGAAGCGTTCATGTCGTCCTCCTTGTGTTGTGGACACCCCGGAAATCGCATCGCGCCGACCCTTCCTCAATTACCGGGCAGGTAATCGGCGCACCGCCATCACGATGCTAGGGTCCGACCCATGAGCATCGCCTCCTCGTCCCAGCCCGACCTGTTCGGACCCATGCTGCGCTCGTGGCGCCGCCGCCGCGGCGCCAGCCAGCTTTCGCTCGCCCTCCAGTCGGGCGTGTCGCAGCGCCATGTCAGCTTTCTCGAATCGGGCCGCGCCCGTCCCAGCCGCGAGATGGTGGTCCAGCTCTCGACCGCGCTCGACGTGCCGCTGCGCCAGCGCAACGAGATGCTGCTGGCGGCGGGCTTCGCGCCGGCCTATCGCGAGAGCAACCTCGCCTCGCCCGAACTCGCGCCGGTGCGCCGGGCCATCGATTTCATGCTGAAGCAGCAGGAGCCCTACCCCGCCGTCGTGATCGACCGGCTGTGGAACCTGCTGCAGGCCAACGAGGCCGCCAACGCCTTCACCGTGTTCCTGTTCGAGGGTGCGCCGCCCGCCCCGCCACCGGGCAAGGGCCCGAACCTGCTGCGCTGGATTCTCGATCCGTCTGCCTTGCGCTCCAAGATCTCCAACTGGGAGGAGGTCGCGCGCTATCTCGTGTCGACGACCTACGCCGAAATCCTGGCGTCCGGCGGCGAGCCCAGGGCGCTGGCCTTCATCGAGGACATCATGGCCTATCCCGACGTGCCGACCTCGTTCCGCAAGCTGCGCTTCGAGGAGCGGCCGGCCCCGATGCTGACGGTCGACTACCTGGTGGGCGGCAAGGCGCTCTCGGTGTTCACCACCATTGCCACGCTCGGCACGCCGCAGGACATCACCCTCCAGGAAGTCCGGGTCGAAAGCTTCTTCCCCGCCGACGACCGCAGCGACGCGCTGTTCAGGAGCCTGGCGGCCAAACGCTGAGAGCCGGCCGGCCGGCCGCGCGGGGCGGATGGCGCGACGGCGCCGAAATGCTAAGCACGTCGCCGACCATGGGCGGCCCCGGCATCCTCGTTACGCTCGACATCGCGCTGCGAGGCGCGGGCGTTGCGCTGCTCCTGATCGTCGCGGCGGCAACCCTGCGGCAGGCCCGGGGCCGGCCGGCCGCCTGGCTCGGCGCCCTCCTGGCCGTGGGCGCCGCCGCCTACGCGGTCTGCTCGTCGCCGGGACCGCATTATCCGCCGGTCTGGTTCGCCCCCGTCCTGATGCTCTGCACCGGCAACGCCGCCATCTTCTGGCTGTTCGCCCAGGCGATGTTCGACGATTCCTTCCGGCTGAGGCCCTGGCATGCGCTGGTCTGGCTGGGCCTGGTCGTCTGGCCGCTGGCCCATCTCCTGGGTGCGGGCTTTACCTCGCACTGGCTGGTGGGTGTGCTCGTACGCGGCGCGGTGATCCTGCTGGCGTTGCTGGCGCTGGTCCAAACGGTGCGGGACTGGGGGAGCGATCTTGTGGAAGGCCGGCGGCGCCTGCGCCTGTTCATCCTGATCGCCGTGGCTATCCATATCGCCGCCACCGTCACGGCCGAACTCGTCATCGGCACCGATCAGGTCCCGATGAGCTTGCACCTGCTGAACTCGGGCGCGTTGGTCGCGATCGCCGCCATCATCGCCCTGCTGCTCCTGCAGGCAGATCTCGACTCCGTCCTCGGCCCGGTGGCGGTCGGACCGGCAGTCGACCCCCCTACGCCCGACAACCTGCCCTCTCACCCGCCGATCGCGGTGGCGGCAGCGGAGGACGAGCCCGCCGACCCGGCGCTTCTCGCCGTGCTCGACCGCCTGATGTCGGTGGACCGGCTCTACCGGCAGGAGGGTCTCACCATCGGCGTCCTGGCCGGCCGGCTCGGCCTGCCGGAGTACCGGCTCCGTCGCGCCATCAACCGCGGGCTGGGCTACCGGAACTTCAACGAGTACCTGAACCGCCACCGCCTGGCCGATGCCAAGCAGGCCCTGGCCGATTCCGGCCAGGCCGAGGTTCCGATTTTGACCATCGCCCTCGATTCCGGCTTCCAGTCGCTCGGCCCCTTCAACCGGGCCTTCAAGGCCGACACCGGCATGACGCCGACCGAGTACCGAAAGGCCGCCGAAGGCCGCAACGGCCCCTGATTTCCAGCCGATTCCGGAATCGGCGAGCCGTTTTTCGCCGCAGATCGCCGATTTTCACCTTCGGCGCGATCCCTTCGCCGCGGCCGCCTAGGCATCGGGCACGCCTGATGGAGGGGCGCCCGATGAACGAACTCTTGCATGTCTACCTGTCGGCGTGGCCAACGATCTGGGCCATGGACACCGCACGCTATCTGGTGGGAGCCACCCTGATGGCCACGATCCTAGCCCTGTTCTGGCGCGCCGGGCTGGGCCGCCGCAAGCTTCAGAGCCGCGACCCCGTCCACGGCCAGCGGCGGCGCGAATTCCTGGCGTCGCTGCGCACGGCCTTCATCTTCTCCCTGCTGGGGGCGATCGTGGCGGTGGGCGACCACCAGGGCTGGATCACGGTCTACAAGAACTTCCGCCAGGCTGGACCGCTCTACCTCGTCCTGTCGCTGGCCCTGATGCTGGTGGCCCACGACGCCTATTTCTACTGGGCCCACCGCGCCATGCACCACCGCCGCCTGTTCGCGCTGTTCCATCGCACGCATCACCTGTCGCGGACGCCGACGCCATGGGCCGCCTATTCCTTCGCCATCCCCGAGGCCGTGGTGCACGGCGCCTTCGTCCCGCTGTTCCTCCTCGTCGTGCCGATGCACGGGCTCGGCCTGCTGGCCTTCGGCATCGTGCAGATCCTGCGCAACGTCATGGGGCACGCCGGCGCCGAGGTTCATGGCGCCGCATTCGGTCCCGGCCGGTGGCTGGGCTGGAACAACACCACGACCCATCACGACCTGCATCACGAGACCGGCCGCTACAATTACGGGCTCTACTTCCGCTGGTGGGACAAGCTCATGGGGACCGAACATCCCGACTACCGGCGGAAGTTCGAGGCGATCGTTTCGGCCGCCACGGCCGGCCCGACAACGCCCATGTCAGTTCATGCGCTCACACGCACGATCCTGGGCCTCGTGGTAGGGTCCGCGTTTCTTCTGGCCGCCGACCCGGTCCACGCCGACTCGGGCCCGACCGGGCGCTGGATGACGCCCGGCGCGGCGGCTGTCGTCGAGATAACGCCCTGCAACGGAGAGCCGGGTGTTTGCGGCACCGTCCGCTGGCTGT
>JAKFVZ010000385.1 GCA_021732965.1 Reyranella sp. | reverse complement strand
GCGCGTGAAGTGGGCGCCGGTGCGCCAGCGTCTCGTGCGCCGCCATCCCGGCTCCGGCCGGCTGTCGCTCTATCTCGCCAGCCACGCCGGCGGCATCGAGGGCTGGCCGATGCCCGAGGCACGCGCGCCTTCCTGCGCGACCTCACCGAGCACGCCACGCAACGGCAGTTCGTCTATGCCCATGTCTGGCGGCCGCATGACCTGGTGATGTGGGACAACCGTGCCACCATGCACCGCGCCCGCCGGTTCAATTCGGCCGAAGTGCGCGACATGCGCCGCACCACCCTCACCAACTCGGTGTCGAGCCTGGAGCAGGCACCCTAATCCATGCGGCTACAGTTTCTCGGCTCCGGCGATGCCTTCGGCAGCGGCGGACGGTTCAATACCTGCTTCCATCTCGAGCGTACCCACCATGGCAACCTTCTGGTGGATTGCGGCGCGTCATCGATGGTCGCCATCCGCAAGTGGGAGGTCGAGCCCAACGCGATCTCGACCGTGCTGGTGAGTCACCTGCATGGCGACCATTTCGCCGGCCTGCCGTTCTTCCTGCTGGACGCCCAGCTCGTCAGCCGGCGCACAGCGCCCTTGCTGTTGGCCGGCCCGCCCGGCTTCCGCGACCGGCTGATGACGATCATGGAAGCAATGTTCGCCGGCTCGACGCAGGTTCAGCGCAAGTTCGAGCTGGAGATCCGCGAGTTGGAGCTGCACGAGCGGGTCGAGATGAACGGGCTCGCCGTCACGCCGTACCTGATGAAGCACTACAGCGGCGCCCCCTCCTACGCCCTGCGCATCGAGACCGAAGGCAAGGTGCTGACCTATTCGGGGGACACCGAATGGGTCGAGGAGCTGATCCCCGCGGCCCGCGACGCCGACCTCTTCATCTGCGAGGCCTACTTCTTCGACAAGGTGATGAAATACCACATCGACTATACGACGCTGGTCAATCACCTGCCGCGGATCGGCGCCAGGCGCACGATCGTCACCCATATGAGCGCCGAACTGCTGGGCCGCGAGTCGGAGATCAAGCTCGAAGCCGCGCACGACGGGCTGGTCGTGGAGTTCTAGGAACTCACCGGCGGCTGCTTTCAACAAAATCCTCATCCTGATGAGGGGCCGCAGGCCGCGTCTCGAAGGATGGGCAACAGGCGCGGTGTGCGTAGCCCATGCTTCGAGACGGCTGCTTGCGCAGCCTCCTCAGCAAGAGGTTTGTGTTGTGCAGTCCGGCGGAAAAAGTATCGCGCAGAGATGCCCTAGCCCTTCGGGACCCACTCCTCGAGCCGCGTGTTCGTCGCGGCGTCGAGCATGCGGGTGCTACGCAGCACCATGCCGTGCTTCTGAAGCACCTCTTCCGGCGTCGCGTTCTTGCCGACGCCGGGAAAGACCGGCCGGCCGCGCGGCACGCTGGCGTCGGCACGCGTCAGGAAGAAGCAGTCGTACCCGATGTTGAGGAACAGGCCGAACACGTCGGTACCGCCGACGACGGCGAGGGTGCCTCCCGGCAGATTGAGCTTGAGCCACGCCTCCTCGAACGGTGCAGAAGCCGGATTCCACAGGACCGCGTTGGCGTTGGCCGGATCAGCAATCACACGCTCGACCCGTCGCGTCAGGATGATACGCCGGCGCGCTGCTTCCTTTGGTCCACCTTCCGCCGAATGCCGGCCATTGGCGACCGCGGCTGCCCGGTCAACCGAGTCCTGGTAGAATTCGTGATCCGCCGGAATCTTGAGATTCTCCGGAAACGACCCATCCGATCCCGCGATCATGCCTTCGGTGGAAATGACGGCGAAACCCTCGATGCGCGGACGTCTCGTGATCATGAATCCGCCTCCTGGAACATTCCGGACAACGAACGTCCGAACCAATGGATGCAGACAACCTAGCGCAAATGGAAGCGGCGGGGAAAACCCCGCCGCCTCTCTTCGTGGACGGTTCGGCTCAGCCCTTGGGCAGCAGGACCGTGTCGATCACGTGGATGACGCCGTTCGACTGCTTCACGTCGGCGATCGTCACCGTGGCAACGTTGCCGTTCTCGTCGGTCAGCGTGATCTTGTTGCCCATCATCTTGGCCTGCAGCACGCAGCCGCCAACCGTCTTGACGGGGTGGGTGCCCTTGTCGTCCGCGATCATCTTGGCGATCGCCGGCGACATCGCATTGGCGGCCACGACATGGCAGGTCAGGATCTTGGTGAGCTTGGCCTTGTTCTCGGGCTTTACCAGCATCTCCACCGTGCCAGCCGGCAGCTTGGCGAAAGCCGCATCGGTCGGTGCGAAGACCGTGAACGGACCCGCGCCCTGAAGCGTCTCGACCAGGCCTGCAGCCTTGACGGCGGCTACGAGCGTGGTGTGATCCTTGGAGTTGACCGCATTCTCGACGATGTTCTTGTTGGCGTACATCGGCGCACCGCCGACCATCGGGTTTGCCGCAGTCGACGCAGCCGGAGCCATGGTCTGCGCGAAGGAGGGCGCGGCCGACAGCACGCACAGGGCAGCGGCCGCAATCAGCGTATGACGCTTGAGCATAAGTTTTCTCCAGTTGGATGCTTGTTCGTGGTTTCGCGGCCGACGACGGCGCGCTCGCCAAGGGCCGGACAGGACCGCTGTTCTTGCAGCCTCGTCGTTCTGTGGTACGCCCCTGTCACCAAGCCGGTTCATCGCGCAGGTCACACACTTTCGTGACGCGCGCGATGACGAATCCGGTGATCCAGGGAGTCTCCGTCATGCGCGTTACCGATCTCAGGACCGTTGTAATCGAAGTGCCACTCGACCGGCCGACGCGCAATTCGAGCGGAGTCAGCAACGACCGCATCGGCTGCGTGCTCATCTTCGTGGACACCGATGTCGGCGTTACCGGCGAGAGCTTCCTGTTCACCCTCGGTGGACGCCGGATCGAGGTACTACGGGCCGTGGTCGATAGCCTGAAGCCTGCCTTGATCGGCGAGGACGTGCGCTACGCCGAGCGCTTCTGGGAGCGGATGTGGCGCGAGCTCTACTTCCTGGGCCACAAGGGCGTGACGATCTTCGGCCTCGCGGGCGTCGACACAGCCTTGTGGGATGCCAAGGGCAAGGCGCTCGGCCAGTCGGTCACCCACATGCTGGGCGCCGCACACGATCGTATTCCCGTCTACTCCAGCGCCGGCCTGTGGCTCTCGGCGACGCCCGACGAATTGGCGAAGGAAGCTGCAGGCTACGTGGCCGAGGGCTTCCGGGGCGTGAAGATGCGTGTCGGCAAGGCGCATGTCGAAGAAGACGTCGAGCGCGTCGCGGCCGTGCGCAAGGCGATCGGCCCCAGGGTTTCTCTGATGTGCGACGCCAGCCGCGGCTTCACCGCCGACCATGCGATCCGGCTCGGCCGCAAGCTGGAGGCGTTCGACCTCACCTGGTTCGAGGAGCCGGTGGCGCCCTACGACCATCGCGGTTCGGCCAGGGTCGCAGCGGCGCTCGACACGCCGATCGCCAGCGGCGAGACCGAGGCGACGCGCTACGGCTTTCGCGAAATGCTTGCCCACGGCGCGGCCGACATCTGGATGGCCGATCTAGGCCGCGTCGGCGGCGTCAGCGAGTTCGTGAAGGTCGCGCATCTCGCGGCAGCGCACGATATCGCGATCTCCAACCATCTCTTCACTCAGCAGAGCATCGGCATCCTCGGCGCCTTCGCCAACACGACATGGCTGGAATACATGCCCTGGACCTCGAAACTCTATCGCGAGGCGATCAAGGTCGAGGACGGCTGCATTGCCGTGCCCGACCGTCCGGGCCTCGGCTTCACCTTCGATCCGGATGCGATCGAGCGCTATCGGGTGCGCTGAGATCATCGGCCAGGATCGAGGTAACGCGCAAGAAACGCGATCTGGTCACCGACGATGCGGTCGATGAAAGGCGGGTGATAGACATCGAAATGGTCCGTCGGATAGCGGATCGCCTCGCCGAGAGGCGCCTTGCGCGCAACCTCGAGCGCTATCGCCGGATCCATTAGGTCCTCGCGATCGCTGACGCAGACCAGCAACGGGCAACGCACGCGGGATGCCTGCGAGGCGGCGTCGTAGAACAGCATGCCGATCGCGGCTCCCGCCGCAACGCGGCCGTCGAAAACGACGCCCTTGGGCACCACCGACATCCAACCTTCGTAAGCACCGGGCCGGTTGACGAAGGCGAGCTCGCCCGGCCGACCGACGATCTGCACGTAGCGCCGGCCCAGCCCCAGCGCGGCGCGCACCAGGTCGGACATGATCGGCACTGTAAATCGCAGCAGATGGCCTAGGCCGGATGCCAGCGCGGGCGCGCGCCCCTTGAGGATGGGACACTGCACCACCGCCGCCGCAATGCCGGGCTGGCGCGCGGCCATGGCAACGACATGACTGGCGCCGAACGAGGTGCCCCACAGCGCGATGCGCGCCGGGTCGAGTTCGGGTCGGCTGCGGATAAAGCGGAGTGCGGCTTCAATGTCCTCGAAGTAGCGGCCGAGGTTCATGATCTGGCGCGGCGCGCCGCCGGACTCGCCGAGATGACGGAAGTCGAAGGCCACGACCGCGAAGCCTGCCGCCGAGAAGCGCCGCTCGTACTGGTCGAGCATCATCGCGTGGGTGGCGCCGCCACCGTGGATGAGCAGTATCACCGGATGCGGCCCCTCGCCCGCTGGCAGGGTGAGCCAGGCGGCGCAATCCTCGGCGCCGGAGCGGAACGATGTGCGGATGGTCATGGCGATATCCTTGAGGTACAGTGTACGTATTAAATCGGAATTAATACGTACACCGTACGTTGTCAAGGAGTGCCATGCCGCCCAAGGCCAAGTTCACGCGCGCCCAGCTCCAGGAGGCGGCGCTCACGATCGTCGACCGCGACGGCCTGCCGGCCCTCTCCATGCGGTCTCTGGCCGGCGCGCTGGGGACCGGGCCGATGACGCTCTACAATTACGTGAAGGATCGCGACGACCTCGACGTGCTGGTGGTCGAGGCGGTGATGCGGGA
>JAKFVZ010000253.1 GCA_021732965.1 Reyranella sp. | reverse complement strand
TCGATCACCTCGCGCTGCGGATAGCGCGCGGGCAGCGCGCGGATCAGCGCCTGCTCGACCGGCGAGGCGTAAGGCAGGGCCGCCAGCGCGCGCTGCATCGCGTCGTAGGAGGCTTCGAGCGCGCGCGCCTTGCCGGCCGGATCGTAGCGGTGCCAGGGAAGATTGTAGTTCGGGCCGGCGGCGTAAGAGATGCCCCAGTGCGCCATGGCGCAGTTGGGATCGGTTTCCAGCGCGCGGCCGAAGCACTTGATCGCCTCGGCATGGTTGAAGCCGTAGAGCCAGTTCAGTCCGCGATCGAACCAGAGCTGCGTTTCGGGCGACGTGGTGGTGACGGTGCGCTTGTAGGCACCGAGATCGTAGTAGTCGTCCATGGCCATTTCTCCGATGCGGTCCGCGCTCATGGTGCCGCCGGCCGGCGCCTTGCGCTAGTCTCGAAGCACATGGACAACGGCAAACGAATCGTCATCTGCGGCGGCGGCGCGATCGGTGCGGCCATCGCCTGGTTTCTCAGCCGGCGCGGCGCGAGGCCGGTCGTGGTCGAGCGGCATGAGGTCGGCGGCGCGGCTTCCGGCAAGTCCGGCGGCTTCCTGGCCCTCGACTGGTGCCGCGGCAGCGCGCTCGACAGACTTGCGCGCCGCAGCTTCGCGCTGCATGCCGAACTCGCGCAGGAACTGGGCAATCCGTGGGGCTACCGCCCGCTCACGACCTTCGCCGGCGATGCCCGCGAAGGACGGCGCGCGCACGCCAACAGCCGGGCGGGGCGACCGTGGCTGTCGCCCGACGTGACCTTGACGGGCCAGATCGGCACGCCGCAGACGACGGCCCTGGTCGAACCGCGCGCCTTCACGACGGGCCTGATGCGTGCCGCCGAAGCCAATGGCGCCGAACTGAGGCGCGGGACGGTCACGGGGCTGCTGCGCGGTGCGAGCGGTGCCGTCGCCGGCGTCACGCTCAAGGACGGCGAGACCTGCGAGGGCGACGGCGTGGTGATCGCGATGGGCCCGTGGTCGATCCTCGCGTCGCGCTGGCTGCCGTTGCCCGCGGTCTACGGATTCAAGGGCCACAGTCTCGTCTTCCGCACCGGCGATGCGGTGCCGGCCGAGGCGCTGTTCCTGGAATACGAGGAAGCGAGCGGCGAGACGCTGACGCCCGAGATATTCGCCCGCGCCGACGGCACGGTCTGGGCCTGCGCCGTGTCGAGTACCGCCTCGCTGCCGCTCGATCCCGCCGACATTACCGGCGACGATGGCGCGCACGACCGGCTGGAGGCGCTGTGCCGGGCCGTCTCGCCCGCTCTGGCGACGGCGCCCATCGTGGCGCATCAGGCCTGCTTCCGGCCCGTCACCGAGGACGGGCTGCCGCTGATCGGCGCTATACCCGGCATCGGCAATGCGTGGGTCGCCACCGGCCACAGCGTCTGGGGCATGCTCAACGCGCCCGCGACCGGCGAGGCGATGGCCGAGCTGATCCTCGACGGCGCGACGAGCCACGTTCCGCTGCGGCACTTCGATCCGGCGCGAATGCAGCCCTTTCCGGGGCTGCGTTAGCCTTCCGGCTTGCTCGTCCAGCGCGGCGGCAGCAGGCGCGTGTTGAGAAAATACGGCACGCTGTTGTCGCTGAGGCGGATCGTGCCGATGAATGGCAGTTCGTAGGTTGCGCGGAAGTAGATCTGGGCGCGATGGGCGGTGCTGTAATCCTCGGCGAGCGGCGGCAGGCCGAACAGCGCGCGGAACGGGCAGCGGAAGGTCGCGACCTCGCCCGGCCTCAACTCGCCGGGCGACCCAGCGGGAAAGCGCACATCGGTCGCCTCGATCAGCGTCGGCTCGCGACCCGACGCCCGCACGTGGTCGAGCACGCAGTTGAGCTTCAGGCCCTTCATCGGGAACCAAGGGCTGGTGTTCTCGGCCGTGAAGGTCGCGTCGAACGGCGAGCCCGCCTTCTGTTCGACCGAGGCGTAACTGGGCACCGGCCGCATCGACCAGGCACCGATGCCCACGCCCGCGATCACGACCAGCACGGCCAGGAACACGATCAGGCTCTGCAGCGACTGCGCCCCGCTGCGCGCCATCATGCGCAGTTCCTGCTGCAGCGTCGTGGTGGGCGGCGGCAACGGCTTCGGTCCCGCAGCGGGCGCCACGCGCTTGCGAGTCCTCGGCTTGGCGGGAGAGGCGCTCTTCCGGGGCTTGCTCGCGGGCTTCTTCTTCTGCGCCATCGGCGGAAGGCTTAACGCATCGCGTCCGCTTCATCCATCCCGCGGCTGGTCGCAGGCTCAGCCTGCGAAGGCGATCTCCAACGCGCGGCGCGTCGCCGTCGCGCCTTCGCGGGACACGTCGATGGCCGGACGCTGCCAGTGTGCGGGATTGGGCGCTTCGTAGCTCACCCACCCCTCATAGCCCTTGGCGGCGAGAAGTTGGAACAGCTCGTTCCAGCGCACCACGCCCTGCCCCGGCGCCAGGCGATCGACCGGCGGCGCGGCATTGGGCGGCGCGTTCGGCACGTCGCTGTACTGAACGTAGAAGATCTCCGAGCCCGGTACTTCCTCGAAGCCGCGACCGGGACGGCCGCCGCGCTGCAGGTGATAGGCGTCGAGCAGCAGGCCGACGCTCTTCTGCCCCGCCTTGGCGATCAGCTCGCGCAGGATTTCCAGGCGGCTCACGATCGGATGCTGGAACTGGTATTCGAGCGCCAGCCGCAGCCCGTGTCGCGACACGATCTCGCCGGCGCGCCGCACGTTCGCCACCGCATCTTCCAGCGAAGCATTTCCCGGCCCGATGCCGCTCATCACCGTCGCGCAGTCGAGCGTCACGGCCCGCTCGCAGGCCTCCTCCAGCGACGCGAACAGCCGCTCGCGATCTTCCTTCGGCGCAAAAGTCCAGCCGTACTCGCAACCCACGGCGCTGACCGGCAGTCCGTTCGCGCGCAGCGTGCCCAGCACCGCGGTGTTGGAAAGCCCGCTCTCCTGCGCGCGCCCGAAATCGACACGGCGCAATTCGACCGCATCGAAACCGCCCT
The DNA here is from genome assembly GCA_021732965.1 of Reyranella sp. Lineage (GTDB taxonomy): Bacteria > Pseudomonadota > Alphaproteobacteria > Reyranellales > Reyranellaceae > Reyranella. The sequence goes on along the minus strand of JAKFVZ010000253.1, from coordinate 1,966 downwards.
CTTTCGCTGCCGCCAGCGCATCGGCGAACGGTGTCGTGTCGATGGTCCAGAGATGGAGTGCGAGTCCGCGAAACTTGTGGTGCATCGAACCGCCCTCAAAGAATGTGGCCGTGACCATTATTCATATTCCTCTCCCCCCGCTAGGGGGAGAGGTTAGGTGAGGGGGTTACAAGAGGTGTGCGCAGCCCCCTCACCCTGCCTCTCCCCCAAGCGGGGAGAGGAGGAAGAGAGGAAGTAGCGAAGCGCGCTAAAGCTAGATCCTATGATCCATGTCGAGCGCCGGCTCCGGCACGTCAACGCAGCCGATGATGCGGGCGGGTACGCCGGCGGCGGTGCAGCCGGCCGGGACGGGGTCCAGCACCACGCTGCCGGCCGCAATCTTGGCGCAGGCACCGATCTCGATGTTGCCCAGCACCTTGGCGCCCGCACCCAGCAGCACGCCGCGCCGCACCTTCGGATGCCGGTCGCCGCGTTCCTTGCCGGTGCCGCCCAGCGTCACGCCATGCAGCATGGAGACGCCGTCCTCGACGACAGCGGTTTCGCCGATCACCACGCCGGTGCCGTGGTCGATGAAGATGCCCTTGCCGATCGTCGCGCCCGGATGGATGTCGAGGGCGAACAGCGAACTGGCGCGGCTCTGCAGGAAGTGCGCGAGCGTCAGGCGGCCCTGCAGCCAGAGCCAGTGCGCGGCGCGATAGGTCTGCAGCGCGTGATAACCCTTGAACCAGAGCAGCGGGTCGAGATGGGAGGTGCAGGCGGGGTCGCGGTCGGCGACCGCCATGATGTCGGCGCGGGCGGCGAGGCCGATGTTTGGATCGGCCGCCAGGGCTTCGTCGAAGGTCTGGCGGATCAAGGCGGCGGGCACCTCGGTGGTGCCGACGAGCCGCGCCAGGTGATAGCTGAGAGCGCTCTCGAAGCGCGGCTGGCTCAGGATCGTCGCATGCAACGTGCCCGCGAGGACGGGCTCGGCCGCGGCGGCCGCCTGGGCGGCTTCGCGAATCCGGTCCCATACCGGGTCCACGGACCGCAGGTCTGCCGACCGCAGATCCGCCGGGTTCTTGAATACTGCGCTGTCCATGGCGCTCTCCTCCGCTCCGCTTCCGTCCCCTGCGACGCCCGCGAAGCGCTCGACACGCCTCCCTGCCGGGAGACTACGCCGTGCGCCCGCTGTTCGCAATTCGGGCGGATACAGGCCTACTGGGCGGCCCGGGCTTCCAGTTCCCGAACCAGCGGCTCGACCTTGCCGCCATTGTTCTGGATGTAGGAATTGAAATCGGAACGTCTAGTCATGACCATGCTGACGCCCTCGACCTTCACGTCGGTGATGCGGTCGTTGCGGACCTCCCACTCGAGCTTGATCGGCTGGCCGCTCGTCTGGTTCAGGCGGCTGTCGACGATCGTCACGCCGTTGGCGCGCGGCGTCACCTTGCCCACGGTCAGGGTCTGGCCGCCATACTGGCCGAAGCGCTCGCTGTAGGCCTTGGCCTCGGCCGTGGCGACGGCCTTGAGGAAGCGCGTGCGCTCGGCCTCCGTCGCCTGGTTCCAGTGCGTGCCCAGCGCCGACCGGCCCATGGCCGGCATGTCGAAGCTGCCCTGCAGGACGCCCAGGATTGCGGCCTGGCGGGCGGCGCCCGTCTTGGTCTTGACGATGTCGATGACCTGCTGCGCCGTGTTTTGCACGAGCTGCGCGGGATCGGCGGCGATCGCGGAGGAGATGACCGGAAGGGTCGAGAGGATCGTGGACGCGGCGGCAAGCTGCAACACGACACGACGAGAGGCGAGCATCGGCACCGTGCACTCCTGTGAACGACTGATGAGGGGAAAGGCTTCTAGCCCGGACGTCGGCTCAACGCACCCCGTCCCGGGCGCGTTTCCCTAGCTGACGAGCGCCAGGTTGTCGCGACGCTCCAGTTCGCTGCGGGTGTCGGTCTTCTCGCGCTTCTGCCGGATCTGGTCGGCGCGGTTC